>JBCCEV010000029.1:0-31223 GCA_039030125.1 Pseudomonadota bacterium
CAGCGGCGGGCACCTACAGGCCGGCGAGGGCCGCGCCCGTGGCGGCCGCCGCGGCGGCGACCGCCGACTCCGCAGCCGTGCGACGCCGACCGCCGAGCCGCTCGACGGGGCCCAACAACGAGATCGCACCGACCACCCTCGATGGACCACACACCGGTGCGGCCACCGCCGCGACGTCGGCCTCCACCGCACCCTCGTTCACGAAGATGCCGGCGGTCTCGGGGTCCGCTGTCAGCGCGGCGCCGACCGCCGTGCCCTCGACGGGAACCGACCGCCCCACCCAGCCGACGTGCCGGATGGCCCGCGGGCTCTCGACGGTCGAGATGTACACGGCCTCGGTGCCGTCGCGGACGGCCACGTAGGCCGACTCCTCGGTGATCTCGACGAGGTGCTCGAGGTGCGGGTGCGCCGCTTCGGTCAACCGGGCGTAGGGCCCGGCGCCCAGCGCAGCCAGCGCGACTCGAACGAGCGACGGGCCGACGGTGTAGTCGCCGCGATCGTCACGCACGACGTACCCGCGATCGCTCAGGACGTGGAGATGACGCAGTGCCGTGCTGGCCGGCAAGGCCGTGGCAGTGGCGGCCGCGGTCATCGACAGCGGACCGTTCGTCGCGACCTCGTCGAGCAACGCCAGGACGCGCTCGGCCGAACGCGAGCGGTGCAGGGACGCGGTCGGCTTCTCCGCTTCGGGGGCCACACGGCGAATTTCAGCACATGAAACTCCATCCTGCACATTGACAGTCCTCGTTATCCACAGGCACACTCGTCGACGGCTCGAACACCGGTGAACCAAAGGACGCTGATGGCTCGACGCGGTGGTCGCGCCGCACGTGCGGGCAACGGAGAAACCCAGGTCGAACAGCGGCCCTTCGCGCAACCGCACCGCCGGTGGGTCGCAGCATAAACATCCAGGCTCCCTTAAAACCTAGCCACGCGGTCTCTTGTTTGCGAGCTTCGCTTCAAATCTCGATTTATCGATGACAAAGCGCTCATGCGTGCCACGACAAATCTCGTCGAATTCATCACGGGCCACCACCTCGAATACCAAGCGCCGCCCATCCACCTCCACCAGCTTGGCATGCGCGGTAACTTCCATACCGGCAGGCGTTGCGGCACTGTGGGTGACATTAATGTGAGTGCCCAGACTCTGCTCGGCGGGCCAATCGAGATGCGCATTGATCACCTTCAGGCACGCCCATTCGACGAACCCCACCATGAAACCAGTCGCAAAGACTTCCGGCATCTGCAAATATTCGGGCGACTCCGGATAAAGGGCGGGTACCAACTTGGAATCTGTCACACAGAAGCTATGCGTGTATTCCAGACCCGGTTTCAACGTGTCTTTCATTGAACGGCTTTCGAAATTATTTTCACGCACATTATCACCCGTTGAACGGGCGACGACCCTCGAATAGGGGTGCAAAAGCTTCGTAGACTTCCCTGCGCACACTACTGGCCTCGTAGGCTTGCGCAATGGATTGCGCCAGGTCGCTGGCTCGATAGTTTTCTAACGCGGTTTTATTTTCAAAAAAGTAGACCCCACACACATCGCCAGTCTCCGCATCGCGCCCGAAGATCTTTTGCAGCAAACCGGGAACCTCAAGAAAAAGCGCACGCCGTTCGTCGATCCGCCGCTCGATCTCATCGGCCGACAAGTCAGTCGTGATCCGGACAAAGAGAACTGTGGGCAACGAAGTAACTTATGCAGGTAGATGCGCGAAGCTCAAATGCCAGGCGATCGAGGTTTAAACGCCGCGCGGTCGATCGCCGCCGACGGTAATGCGATGCATGCGCCGATACTCAGGATAGTAATCGCCGGTGGCATAGTGCTGGGTGGCGCGGTTATCCCACATTGCGACATCGTCGGCGGTCCATTTGAATCGAACTTGAAAATCAGGGGACAAAAGATGTTTGAACAGCATCTCCAAAATTGCCTGGCTCTCCAGCGCCGATAATTCAACGATCCGGCTGGTGAAAGTTGGATTGACATAGAGCAAGCGGCGACCGGTTAAGGGGTGAGTGACGACCACCGGATGTTGAACGGGAGGGATTTTTTCCGCGGTTTCGCGTAGGCGCGCCGGGCCATTTTCTTGCTTCATGATCAGCGGACCATAGGCATTGAGGTAATCATGTTCTGCCGTTAAGCCGGCCAGGAAGGTTTTCATAGGATCCGAAAGCGCTTCGTAAGCCGCATAAGCACTCAACCACAAAGTATCGCCACCGTTAGGCGGAATATCGCGCGCGTAAAGCACCGATGCCATAGAGGGCTCGGTCCGATAGGTGACATCGGAATGCCACGAATCGCTGATCGGTGGCCGCTTGGCATCATGCTCCAGTACGGAGATGCAAGGATGTCCGTCCAAGGGTGTGAAATATTCGTGGACCTCCATCTCACCCAAACGCGAAGCGAGACCCATGTGCGACTCAGGCGTCAGTTGCTGACCGTGAAAGAACAGCACAAGATGCTCGTGCAGCGCGGATTCAATTGCGCTAAAGGTGCCATCATCCAGCGCGCCAAGATCGACGCCATATACATCCGCGCCGATCGCGCAGGTACGTTGCACCACCTCAAGCGGGCTGCTGTGCGGCGACTTATTCGGTGCTTGCGCGGCGATCGTTGAGTTCATTTAGCTGATCTCCTCAAGTTCCTTCCCTTTGGTCTCGGTAACGACCAACAAGATAATCGGCAAGCATGCGAAGGGTACGAGCGCGACAATCGCGACAGCTTGGCCTACTGATCCAAGCATAGCCGACAATGCGCCAACAATCGCGGGTGCTAATGCCATGCCAGTGCGCCCCAACATGTTGTTAACAACAGCGTTGGCGCTGCCACGGATGGCAGTCGGAAATATCTCACTGGTGATCGTCGCCGCTATTGGCCATAGCGCGTGCATCGCTAATACCACGACATAGGCGACAGTGATCACCATTGCCGATTGTGCAGTGAAGCAAACGTAGGCGCTGATCGCGCCAACCGTGAAATAGATCGTCGCCGTGATCCGTCGCCCCGCGAAATCGAGCATGGGGCCCGCCGTAACGTAACCAACAATAGCTAGAGAGTACGCCAGCGTCAGGGCGTAGCTCACCGCCGCCGGTTCCCACTGACGTTCATTGGTCACATAGTAGGAAAAGAAAAACAGGCAGCTTGAGCTCCAGGCGTTTACGCTGAACCACACGGTCGTACCAGCAAGCAGCCGGCGCCGGTACTCGGGCCTAAGAAGCACCTGCATTTCCTTGAAGCTTGCTAATAACGAAGACCTCCGATCGCCGGTATGCGCGAGCTCGGTGACATAGCGACGCGTCTCACGCAGCCGTGACCAGTACAAAATCAGCAAAGGCAGCACCGCGGCCCCAGATACATAGAGCATGCGCCAACTCAATTCTGTATCGACAAGATAGGGAAAAATCGCCGAACCGAGCACGCCGCCGCCGAGGCTTGCGGCGAACATTGACGTCACCGCTGCGCCTCGCCAACGCGCCGGCATCTCTTCGGTAAGGATAATGGCGCCCACCCCGATCTCAGTCACCATGAACATTCGCGCGATGAATTGATAGGCCACGAAGTCATAGAGGCCCACCGATAGGGCCGTGAGTATCGTGAACACGGTGTAACCTGCAATCGACAACAGAAAGACGGTGCGCCGCCCATACCGATCCGCCATGCGTACCGGTATGAAAGCGACGATTGTGCCGATATTAATGATCCCAACAGCGGTGCCCAAGGTCTGCGAGTCGGCACCAAAATCGGTACCCAAATAGGGCAACGCCAGGTTGATGATCAGCAGGTCATAACCTTCGAAAAGGGTTGCAAAGCAAACGAAAAACAGCAGATGCCATAGGTAACGACGCTCGTATGCTGGCGCCGAAATCGCTCGTTCTGTCACGCTTCTAACGCGCTTATTTAGGTGCGAAACGTTCCCATGCGCGCGCCGGCTCGGGTAAAGGGGGCTGCACTTCGGGCGGCGGGGAAGCGCCGCCGGTTTCAAAATTGACGTTATTTTTGAAGTAAAAAACGTGCTGATCGTATTTCTTAACGTCGTCCTTGGTGAGCTTGATGGTGTGGGAATCGAGCAAGGTATGAGGATGGCGCTCGACCCACTCATCAGCGGCGAGTAAACCGTACGCGCCAGGGATATTAACCCCTTCCACGTAGTAGTGACCCGGGATCACGATATTGGCCTGCATCTTCTTCATCACCACATCCGCCCAGTCTTGGCTGAGGATGTGCCCTTCGTCACTGACCGCCAGGATTGCAATGTCAATGTCACCGATCATCTCCCAAACATGAGGGGGCGGGTTTTGTCGGTTGTCGCCCCAGTGCAAGATACGCAAGCCGCCAGTTTCGACGACATAGATACTGTTGTCCCATTGGAGAGTCTCGTTGGGCGGGCAGGGGTCTTCGTCAATAAGCGATTTAACGAGCTTGCGATATTCAATATCGCTCTGGGTTTCACAAACGTGCTTCTCGGCAATGCCCGTGATCTTTACATCTGCGAGACGAAATACACCGGCCATGCGCTCCATCACCATATCGGCGTGCAAACGATCGACACCGTCGTGGTCGAAATGGGCATGGGTCACCAAACCAACGTCGGTGCGTTGGATGGGCATATCACGCATGTACCACGGCGGGTACATGCCGGTGATGTCATTACGCCACGGATCGATAAAAACTTCGACGCCGCGCGGTGAGGTGATCTCAAATGCAATGTTGCCATAGAAAGTTATGGTGACTTCACCGATATCTTCATGCAGACCGCCATAAACTTGCGCGGCGATCGCCCGGTCATTGTTATGCTTTTGAAGCTGCGCACTGCCGCCATGGCCGCCGTGCGCAAAGGATGGCGACGCGAGGCCGGCAGTCATCACCAATACCGTCGCACCTACTACTGCTCGTATGTGTTGCATCTCACCGAACCTCCCCTAGGTCTGACTGAGAATTTACGTCCGCTGCCAGTCAAAAGCTATCCTCTGCGCCACCCTCAAGCCATGCCAATCGGCACCCATGCATCCCGTGCTGCATGGCCGCAAGGAACCACCCGGATCGGATGACCGCCCATCACTCGCGCTGCGACGCTGTTCGCGTGTTGCATTGCAGCGGATAAGGGCTGCGCAAACGACCAGGCAGTAATATATCACTAATATTTCTATTGCGTTACACTATGCCGCATACCTACACCGCCCAGGACGCTTACCCATCGTCCGCGCGGCAACGCCCGACTACAAAACAGGGGAGATCCGGCATGAGCAAAATTTTTCTACGCGGCGCGCGACTCATCGATGGCGTCAACAAACCGAAAAAGAACGCCGTCATCGTTATCGACGGTGAACGCATCGCAAGCGTTTCCTCCAACGGCAAGGCGCCAAAACCCGCCGCCACTGATACAGTCATAGAGCTCGGCGGCAAGGCTGTCATGCCCGGAATGTGCATGGGTCACTATCATCCGGCATACAACGATGTGAGCAGTGTGCAGCAGATCGACCTTGAGCATCCGCCGACCATGCTGACGCTAATTGCCGCCAAGAATGCCAAGTTGCTCCTCCATTGTGGTTTCACGAGTTCGATAGGCGCTGGCGCCGGCAGCTACATTGACGTGGTCTTGCGCGACGCGATTAATGCGGGGCTGATCGAAGGACCGCGCGTTTTTGCCTGTGGCCGCGACGTTGTCACCACGGGAGATTCAGTCGATGCACATCCAAAGTGGTGGAAACTCGGGTTTCAGAGTTTCGCCAAACTCTGCGACGGACCTGACGAATTTCGTAAAGCGGTGCGAGAGGAAATCGCCAACGGTGTTGACATCGTCAAGCTCTATCCGACCGGTGGACACGGCCTGCCAACAGAGCGTGGATTCGCCAGCATGGACGAAGACGAAATCAATATTGCCGTGAAGACCGCCCACGATCGGGGTGTGAAAATTCGCGGCCATCTCATTAGCACCGAAGGGATCCTCGCCTGTCTCAAAGCCGGGATCGATATCGTTGATCACGGTGACGGCACCGATAACGAGTGTCTCGAATGGTTCCTCAAGCAGGGCAGCTATATGGCACCAAGTCTGTATTTGCCTTCGAGAATTGTCGGTGCGTATCTAAGCGGCGAAGCTCCAGAGCTCGCCCCTCTGGTGCCAGATCTTGAGCGTACCCTCGAATCACATCCGGACACCGTAAGGAAGGCGCACGAAGCTGGCGTACCGATGTTGATAGGGGACGATTTTGGCTTCGGCGCGCTGCTGCCGCACGGTGACTACGCCAAAGAACTTGCTGTTTACCCAGAGCTTTGTGGGGTCTCCAATTTAGATGTGATCGAGTGGGCCACAATCAATGCAGCAAGATTCACCGGTCGGGAGAAAGATCTGGGTACAATCGAGAAAGGCAAACTCGCTGATTTGATCGTCGTCGATGGCGACCCGTCGAAAGATCTCCGCGTCCTCGGTGAGCGCGCCAATATCAAAGCCGTAATGAAAAACGGCGAGTTCGCGACGTGCACATTAGAACAAGCCCCGGTGCGGGCGGCCGCGTAAGGAGTCAATGATGGTTAGCGAGCGACAGAAGGCCTATCGCGAAGAGTACCGAAGCCGCTTATCAAGCTGGTACAACGGCCCGATTCACGTGTTAGTGGTTTACATCATTGGATTAACAGCGCTGTGGATCTTCGCGCAGCACCTTGAGAACGTGCGATGGTGGGAATGGCTAACCGTACCGGTTTTTTGGCTCGGCGCGAATATTTTTGAGTGGTACATCCATCTGTACGTAATGCACCGTCCACAGAAATCAAAAGCGCTACGGGCAATCTACAATCGGCACACCTTACAACATCATCAGTTTTTTACCGACAGTGAGATGCGCTTTCGGGATCAAAAAGATTGGCGAGTGACGGTGTTCCCACCCTACGCGATCGTAGTCCTCACGCTAATTGTGATCCCGGGTGCGGCGTTGTGTTATTTCGTTCTCACACCCAATATCGCGTGGCTGTTCATATCCACGACGACCAGCATCTACTTGATCTACGAATTCATGCATTTTTGCTGTCACACTGATGAGAATTGGTTTGTTCGGAACATGCCTTTTGTGAATACTATTCGCCGGCATCACACAGCCCACCATAATTCTCGATTAATGATGGAAAAAAATATGAATCTGACTTTTCCAGTGGCGGATTGGCTGTTCGGAACCTCAGATTTAGCACGCGGGCCCTTCGGACACGTTTTTAATGGCTACAACGACGGCCACTTAAAACACGATCTTCGAGGGCAACCGACACGCCCTGACGTTGCCGCCGCTGAGCCATCAATCGCCTAGCCTAAGCAATGCCAACCCATATAAAAATTGTTGTCTCGATCGTGACATTAATCGTGGGCGCGATTTTCTTCTATGTAGAAGGACGATACGGTGAATCACAAGTCGCGGCTATAGGCGCGGCATTAAGTGTATTCATGGTGCTGGCGATGTGGATCTTCCCTGAAGCGGGCGATCGCGCGAGAAGCAAACGCACGACCCAATGAGCATTCGCGAGAGCCTCACCGACAAAGCCTACGGTCAACTGGAGGAGATGATCGTTACCCTGCAACTAGAGCCAGGAGCGGTGCTTTCCGAGTTGGAGTTGGGCGAGCGTTTGGAAATCGGGCGAACCCCCGTGCGTGAAGCCCTGCATCGTCTCGCTCGGGAAGGCCTGGTTCTGATTTTGCCGCGCAAGGGAATATTGGTCACCGAGATTAACGCGGGCAAACAACTTCTCGCGTTAGAAGTACGTCGCGAGCTGGAACGCTTGATGGCAAGGGCCGCGTCTATTCGCGGCACCGAAGAAGAGCGAAAATCGTTTCGACGTATCGCCAAAGGCATGAAGCAAGCCGCGCTCAAAAATGACGATATGAAATTCATGCGCCACGACAACGAACTCAACGTTCTCATCGCGCAGGCCTCGCACAACGAGTTCGCGGCGCGCGCCATCCAGGCACTGCAAGGATTGTCCCGACGATTTTGGTATGTGCACTATAAACAAGCTGCGGATATGCCATTGATGGCGCGCTTACATGCCGATCTGGCCGAGTGCATTGCCGAGCGCGATTCCCAGGGCGCGGCAAAAGCCAGCGATGCCTTACTTGATTACGTAGAAAGCTTCACCCGCCAAACGATCGATCCGGCGGTTGCCGTTTAATCGCCAACAGATGAAGCAATATGTCGGGCAACGAACAATCGATGGCATTGTCGTCAGCGTCGATGGCACGCCCTTGGATCCGCGTTTTGATGTCCATGTTTACGACGAAAAAGGCTTTGAATGGAGTTACCAGGGAAGCGCCCCTGAGCAGCTCGCGTTAGCGCTGTTGATGGACCATTTAAACGATGCCGAGAGGGCAAAACTCGCGGTGGCTTCATTCACCAGCGATGTGATTGTTAATCTTGATAACGACTGGCGTTTGACTAGCGACGACATCGATAAAGCGCTTAGCGAAGGCGGATGAGATCGACCGAATTAATGCGTACCTACCCTTGAGGAGGTTGCCGGTCAAGGGCGTATCGAATTAATCGATCAAATCGCACAACCCGATATGGTCGACGAGGCCAATCAAGCGTTCGGAGGCCCGCCTGGGCGCGCCGGACTGGTCGCGCACGTCAAAGGGTTCCGGCGCAACATTGAAGACCTAAATATCGAGATTCAGAATATCGTCGGTAACACTGACGAAAGTCATGGCTTGGTGGTCGTTTCACGGTATTCATGCGGGGCCTTGGTTCCGAGACGCCGCGACCAATGAGCCGATCTACGGTACCGTTTTCAGCTTCTTCGAGCTCCAAGATGCGTTGATTAGCCACTACCGGGTGTGGCTGCATGCGGCGCTTGACCCACCCGTGGTTTTTGATTCTTCCAATCCCAAATTATGAGCGTTCGCCGCCGCTCGGTGCGCCCACTAGCGGTAAGTGGGGTTGGGATGATCGAAACGACACCCAGCATCCCACTGCGAGCGCTGATTACCATGCGCGGGGATGCCGCCAGCGGACTTTAACATTAGCGCCATATGCATCAAGTTCCAGGTCATGAATGTGGTGTTGCGATTGGTGAAGTCGTTCTCGGGTCCCCCCGAGCCTTCGTCCATATAAGACGGGCCGGGGCCCGCTTCACCGAGCCATCCGGCATCTGCCTGGGGTGGAATGGTGTAGCCGAGATGTTGTAGCGAGTACAAAATGTTCATTGCGCAATGTTTAGCGCCATCTTCGTTACCGGTAACCAAGCATCCACCAACACGGCCGTAGTATGCGTACTGACCAGCATCGTTAAGCAAATGGGAAGCGGCATAAAGGCGCTCGATAGTTTGGGTCGCGACCGAGCTCTTCTCGCCCAACCAGATCGGGCAGGTGAGAACCAATATATCGGCCGCCATCACTTTCTGAAGGATCTCTGGCCAATCGTCTACCGGCCAACCATGCTCGCGCATATCTGGCCACACTCCAAATGCTATGTTGTGATCGACAGGACGGATGGTCTCTGTTCTAACGCCGTTTTTTTCCATAATTGCCGCTGAAATATCGATCAGGCCTTGCGTGTGAGATAACTCTGGCGTTTTCTTTAAGGTGCAGTTGAGAAACAACGCGCTTAACGCTGAGAAATCCCAATGATGATTTTCGCAAAGCGCTTGTTGCTGACTATTGAGTTCGGGCATGAATTGATCCTGGTAAGCGGTTCTTGCGATGGCGTGCCGCCGCCGCGCTCGCGCTTATCCGACCGGCGGATAAGTCGAAAGGAGCTCGGCTGAAAGAGACTTGAGAAGAAGAGGCGGCCTGAAAGCCGCCTCTTAAAGACAGATTACCCAGCGAGCGGATGCAGTCCGCAAAGCTTGTTACCGTCCGGGTCACGCAGGTAACACAGGTAGAGCGGCCCGATGGGGCTTTCGCGCTCACCCGGCGGGTCCTCAATTGCGGTTCCGCCGTTAGCAACGCCGGCAGCGTGTAAGGCTTGGACTTGTTCCGGCGAGGTGCAGGCAATACCAATCGTGCCGCCATTGCCAGGCGTCGCCGCGTTCCCGTCAATCGGCGGGGTTATCGCAAACATGCTGTTGTTATGCATATAGAACAGACGCCCTTTGTCGTCTTCGGTCGCGGCTGGACCACCGATAGAGGCAAACAGAGCATCATAGAACTTTCTCGATCGGTCCATATCATTGCTACCGACCATTACGTGAGAGTACATGGAGTTTCTCCCTAGGCTGCTTTTTTGTTAAACCCCGATCCTTACGCACTCGGGTCTGGACTACAACACCTAATCCACCCGCTTCACCGTTCACCTTAATTAACCGCGAATACACGATGAAACACACCGCCTCCGCCGGTTCGAGATTTGGTCACGCAAATCGCCTTATTAAGCCAGGCGTATCGCTCATCGGCGGTCTCAAATCTGGGTGCGGCTCGGAAATAGTAACGCTGCGCCCCAGCGGGATCGTCTGGTTTTTGAAAGTCCAAGGCGTAATCCTGCTCATCAGGCTCGAACACCATCAAGCCATGCCAATGGACATAAATCAGGGCGCCGTCATCGGTTTTTATACACATGCGAACATCCAAATCACCGACGCCATCGGCCCTGATGAGCGACCAATCAGCACCCGACATCGGCAAGACCTCGCCATTCAACCGCGGGCCCGCACAGCGGCCGCTGGCGGTATTTACGATCATGCGGTAGCCCTGGGGGGTCTGCCCAATGTGGATTGGCTCAGCAAGCTTCACTTGGGCTTCGAATAAAAACTCAGTTTCAACCTCAGACATTAACGACTCCTGCAACGGCAGTTCATGAAGTGCGAAGAAAGTAACATGGCGAGGCAGGCCCGCGACCACCGCCACCGATGATCGAGTCCGAAACCTGCCCATGTTCAGCGGGGCATTAGTTCTTTCGAAACGACGAGGCTGGGCGTTTGTATAAACTGTTGAAAGCCGAGTTCATTGTGCGCGCACTTCTAAACCCAGATGCGAATGCTATCTCGGCGATAGACATGTTGTTTTTCTCAAGCAGCCGCTTAGCTCGCTGGATCCGCAGCGTTTTGGCCACCTGGGCAGGCGGCGCGCCGAGATGTTCGGCAAACAAACGATTGAGATGTCGTGGACCAACACCCAATCGTTCGCACAACTCGGGGATCGCACCATGATCCAGCGCCCCCTCCTGGATCAGGCGCAGCGCGCGCTCCACGGTGGTTCGTGTCCCCATCCATGCTGGACAGAAAGGCGCGGATTCCGGTCGGCACCGCAAACATGGACGGAACCCCGCGGCCTCGGCGGCCGGCGCCGTTGGGTAAAACGAAATATTCTCCGTACGCGGTTGACGTGCTTTGCACACCGGTCTGCAATAAATTTTAGTGGTGTGGACCCCAATAAAAAACCGCCCGTCGAATGTGGCGTCGCGTCGCAGTCTGGCGGCATTGCAGGTTTCAAAATCGAGCATGCAAGTATTCTCAACCGGCTATCAAACAGCGTCTATTCGAGATCGATGATCGGGTCCGAAATCGACCGATGGGTCTTACCCTCCGGTGTAGCAATTGCGCCGGACAACGAAAATTATCGGCGATCCGATCGCCTGCCACCGTCACGGCTTGCAGCCCACGGATGACTCGAGTCGCCGCTATCGATCTTACCGTTGGCAAAACGATAACGTGCCGCTTGGGTCGGTGATGAAATAAAGCAAATCAGCAAGCCAGCGCTACGGGAAACCCTCACCCCGCACCTAGTGCTCGCAAAGTAGGCGAATTAACCAAGCCCTCATCGTTCATATCTAACGGCATAATCAAGACCCGCGTAGCGCCCGCGTTCATGTGCTCCGCGATCCGATCGCTTAACGCCTTTTCATCGCCCCAGGCCACCAACATATCGATTAATGCGTCGCTACCGCCATCGACGAAGTCTTTATCGCTAAACCCTAACGCCTTCCATTCACGATGGTAGTAATCGAGCGATAAATAATAGGCGACTGCTTTGCGGGCGAGCGCACGGGCACGCCCCGCGTCTTGTTCCAGGACCATCATTTGGGAAACAGACAATTCAGCCTCAGAACCGATCCGTTCCCGCGATAATGCGGTGTGTTCCTTCGACATCAAATACGTCATGACGCCGTCGCTACGCGTGGCCGCTAGCTTCTGCAACTTGGGCCCGTGCCCTGCGATATGCAACGGGCCGAGCGTTGTGGCCGCATGCATGTCTGGAGCGCGGGCAGCCATTTCATCGAGATACTCGTTGAGCTTGGCCACCGGCGCTCGCCACGCATAACCGCGCATCTCGGCAATGCCGACATTGGAAACGCCAAGACCCAAAACGAAACGTTGGCCATAAAGTTCGCACAACGATTGTCGGGCGGCCACGGTCGCATGGGCATCACGCACGTAGACATTGGCGATACCGGAACCAATCGAAATCGTGTTGGTGCTGGCGAGCAATACGCCACACGTCGACATCACTTCCCGGCCCAAGACTTCCGGCAACCAGAAGCACTCATAGCCCAGCGTTTCCATCGTTTGTACCGAGCGCACCAGCGCATCGCCCGAGACGTGATCTAGAAGTGAAATGACCCCCAAGCTCATCGCTTCACTTCCTCAACCCCATCTTTTTCATGATCGGCATGATGTGATCTTCCATGTGATGCAAACCGCCGAGTGGGTCAAAGAAACACATCAATATGCTTTCGATGCCGATCTCGTGCAATTCACGGATCTGTTCAGCAACGGTTTCGAAAGAGCCGATCATCTGCCAGGCACCGAAGCCCACGGCAATGCGTAAGAACATTTCCTCACCAACGCCGCCAAAGCCATCGTCCTGCTCTTCTTCGAAAAACTCGGTGGCATACGCGGTGCGCTTCAGCCCCTGAATGAAATTGAGCGTCGCCTCTCGATCAACTTCTTCTTCCAGCCAGCGTTTGGTCGCGAAAGCTTTTTCGTCGGTAGAGTCTTGAATGACATAAACCATGGTCGCAACCCGTACCTCGCGTTTGTACTGTGAGGCCTTGCGGTTAATGAGCTCGATTCTTTCCTTGTAGGCCTCGATGGTGGGTGCGGTAACGAACACCCAGTCGGCCTGGCGACAGGCGAAATCGACGCCTATCTCGGAATTGCCGGCATTCATAATCACTGGTCGCGGGTTACTCACGGGTTTGGGGCTCACGAACCCGCCGTAGGATTGGTAGTACTGGCCTTCGAATTCGATAGGCTCATCTTCGGTCCACAAATACTTCATTAAGGTCGTGAACTCATCGGCCATGTCGTAGGACTCATCGTGACCCACCGGAGGGTCGATACCGAAGGCTGCCTGCTCCACCGCAGAGTATCCGGTGACGATGTTTAATCCCCAACGACCCTTGGAAATGAAATCGATCGTGGCACCAAACTTGGCGAAGTGTAGCGGGTGAAATTGAAAGGTCACGTGCGCGGTCGAGAAAAGCGCGAGCTTGCTGGTCAAAGGCGCGGTGGCTGCGGCTGAGGTGAGAAAATCAAGGCTTGAGTCGTTGAAGTTGGTCTCCCCGCCTTGGCCAATCCAGCGCGCGAACGGCACTTGATAGTCAAAGCCGATCTGCTCGGCGAGCTGCACCATGCGCGCCGCGTTATCCCAATGCCAAAAGTCCTGGTAACGCTCGGGATTGGACATAACGCCTTTCGAAACCGTCATGCCGCCCTTGATGTTCCAGGCGAAAAAGCCCAGCTCCATGGGCTGGCCCGTGCGGGTATCTGGCTGCCCACCCGGGTCAAAGGGCCCACGCAAGACCTCTACTTTTTTGAATTTACCCTTGCTCATCGGTCACCACCACGCCCTGCGCTGTCTCTCAATTGGTTCGTCTTCATTTGATTCACGGCCAAGTTGTCTGCATCGAGCGCCACGCCGTAATCGCGTACCGCAGCTTCGAGCGACACGTAGCCTTGGCGGACATCATTGGCAACGTCTTCGACGGGGCGCTTAAAGGGATCGCCATAACCGCCACCTCCACCGGAATACAAGATATAGGCGTCACCCTCGTTGAGATCCTCATCAAGAATTTTTCCAGTCGGATATTTCTCGTGCGCGCCGTCGTTGCGGATCAACTCAAGCTTATTGGCCTCACCTGCTTGACCCCCAAACAACCCCCAAGGTGCATCTTGAGTGCGTTCGATCTGCGCATTGATGCGACTGGTCGCCAGCATGCGGCGCTGCTGAATGACGCCAAGGCCGCCGCGAAATTCGCCAGCCCCACCGGAGTCCTCGCGCAAGGCGTGGCGCTCAATCACGTGGGGATATTTAAGCTCCATCGATTCAACCGGGGCGTTATGGGTGTCGCCATCGTTAATACAAATGGTGGCGCTCATGCCGTCTTCATTCCACTTCGCGCCCCAGCCGCCACCGATCAGCCCGCCGATGCAGCGGTAAAAATGACAGCCCACCGGATGCTCGCCATTCATATCAACGATGGCGAGATCCGCGTGATGCCCAGCCGGTACCGATTGCGGCAAAGCCGGCGCCAAGGCCTTGAATATGGTGTCCACCACGGTCATCGGTATGGTCATCCACCAGCGCATGGCCGCGGGTTTAACCGCACTCACCACGGTGCGATCGGGCAGCACAACATCCAGGGGCGCGAAAGTACCGTCATTGATAGGCCGGCTGAGCGGGTCAATCAAACAGGTAAATGCGACCTGGGCGGCCGATAAACCGGCCGTGCGGCCCGAGTTGTAAAAGCCCTGAACCTGCTCCGAGATCCCGCTCATATCAATACTCATGCGATCCCCATCAACGGTGACACCCACATGGATCGGGATCGGCGCATCGACGACCCCATCGCCATCCATAAAACTCTCAGCTTCATAATAGCCATCCGGAATATTGCGCACCGTTTGCGTCGCGCGCTCGGCGCTGCGTTCCATGGTGAAGCGCATCGCGTCCATCACGCGTTCGCGACCATAGCGTTTAACAATCGCATTAAAACGCCGTTCGCCGGTGCGCACGGCCGCGATCTGCGCGCGCAGATCGCCCATCGCGAGATCAGGGTTGCGAACATTCTGCGCGATGATTTTCACCAGCAGCTCGTTCTGCTCGCCTTGATCGAAGAGCTTGCAAATGGGTACCTGCAAGCCTTCGGAAAAAATATCGCGGGTTACGCCGTTGAGCACACCGCCAATGTCCAGCCAATGCGCCATCGTTGAGGTAAATCCAATCACCTCATCCCCATCAAACAGTGGCAAGGTCAATACGATGTGATTTAGGTGGCTGCCGGTGATATAGGCATCGTTGGTGATATAGATATCACCGTGGCGCATTTCCTCATGCGGGATCTCTTCCAGCGTCGCCTTGACGGTTTCACTCATGCCGCGGATGAACATAGGCAAGCCGAGCCCAATTGAAATCGTATGGCCATCGCGATCAAAGAGGCCAACCGTAAAATCCAACGCCTCGTAAATGATCATGTTGTAGGCGGTGCGCATGAGATTGATCTTCATCTCCTCGGTGATGGCGATGAAACCGTGACGCAGAACTTCTGCGTCGATTGCGCGAAGTTTTTGATCTTTTGCTGTTTTCTGTTGCGTCATTGAAGATCACCACCTTCGTGTTCAATCTCAATTAACAAATGCCCGTTGGCGTGAACCGTGGCTGAATCGCCAGGCAGGAGCAAGCTAGATGCGGTTTCTTCAAAAATAACCGCCGGCCCCTCAATGCGCTGCTCCACGGCCAACGCTACGCGCGAATAGAACGGCACGCTTTGCGCGCCTTCATCGAGCCAAACATCAGCTTCAAAACTTGGTGCGCTCTGCTTCAATGCGCCGAGCGCCTTGAAGCTCGGTTTGTCGGACTCGACGGTTGCCACACATCGCAAGGTTACAATTTCGGCCGGTTCGTCCGCCGCGCTGTGCGAATAAGTGCGCTCATGGACTTCATCAAATCTTGCTTTGATCTCGTCGGCCACAGCCTCGCGGATCAAGGCTTCGGTCAGCGGTACGTTAACCGTGTGTTCCTGGCCGACATAGCGCATATCGGCAATGAATTCAGTGCGGTCGGCACCTGAACCGTTCGCAGACAGCGGCGCGGTTGCATCGGCGATCAAGGCATCGACAATGGGTTTGAGTTCACTGAGCGCGACCGCCTCAACCCGGGTGATCCGGGTGCGCGAGGCGTGCGCCTGCGGATCGGCAAACAGCATGCCATAAGCACTGAACACACCAGGACTTGGTGGCAGCACGACTTGTTTAATTGCCAACTCACGCGCAATTTGGGTCGCGTGCAGGGGGCCCGCGCCACCGTAGGCAACAAGGACGAAGTCGGCTGGATTCAGGCCTCGTTCGATGGTGACCGCACTGATCGCATAAGCCATTGACGAATTAGCCACACGCAATATCCCCTCGGCGGCCTCTTCGACAGAAACCCCGAGCGGCTCGGCGACATGCTTGTTGAGTGCTTCGCGCGCCGCCGCTTCATCAAGCCGCATGGCACTGGCCAGCGGTAACGTTGCGTTCAATCGACCGAGGACGACATTGGCATCGGTGACCGTCGGCAGGGTACCCCCGACTTGGTAACACGCAGGTCCGGGGATCGCACCGGCGCTTTGCGGACCCACACGCAGCTCGCCGTATTGCGTGACCGTGGCGATACTGCCACCGCCGGTGCCGACCTCATGAATATCCATCACGGGTGTGAGCACCGGTAAGCCGGTGTTATAGGAGCCAATGAAATATTGGTGCCCCACCCGCGCTACCCCATCTTCGACGACGCCCGCTTTCGCCGTCGTGCCGCCCATGTCGAAGGCCACGCCTGAGGGTAAGCCAAGATCGTCCAATACCTGTTGGGTGCCAATCACCCCGCCAGCGGGACCCGACTCGATCAGCGCGATGCAGTTTTTCCGCGCTTCAACTTCGTCCAGCAATCCGCCATTGGACTGCATAAGGTAGAAACTGCCATCAAAACCCCGCTGTTCGAGGTGCGTCGCAAGCTCGCCCACGTATTTCTCTACAATAGGACCGACATAGGCGTTCGCAACCACGGTTGAGGTGCGTTCATACTCTCGATACTCACGTGTGAGCTCACTGGAGATACTGATGAAGGCGTTGGGAAAAGCTTGTGCTAGCGCCTCCTTAAGAGCCAGCTCATGCGCCGGATTCGCATAAGCGTGCAGCAGCAATATCGCGATCGCCTCAACTTCGTGCTCGCGCAGTTGCCGAACGAGCGCGTCGATACTCTTCTTCTCGAGCGGTCTCAATTCGCCGTCGGGCAACATGCGTTCATCCACTTCCAAACGCAATTCGCGGGCCACCAAGGGGTCATGCTTCTTGAAAAAAACATTGAATGAGTCAGGCCGGTTGATCCGCCCGATCTCATAAACGTCTCGAAAACCGGCCGTTGTCACCAAGGCGGTTTTCACGCCTTTGCGCTCCAATAGCGCGTTGATGACCACGGTCGAGCCATGAACAAGCACATCGATCGCCCGCTCATCGACCTCAGTGGCCTGAATACCATCGAGCACCGCTTGCTCAAGATCCGCCGAGCTCGGAATTTTGGCGATCCGGATATCACTGCTCTCGGCATCGAAAACGATCACGTCGGTGAACGTTCCACCGATATCGCTACCCGCGCGGATCACGCTTGCGCCTCCGGCTCTTGGTTCAATCGTGTTAAGGCAATGAAATCCTTGCGGCCCCACAGGAACAGCGACAAGGAGATCAGCAGCGCCGCAGTGGCGACGATGGCCACCGATTTATCAACGGCGAGATCGCTTTGGAAAACGTGATCGTTCATCAACGCGGTTAACAGCGGCCCAAGGCCCATGGCGATCATATTGATCACAAACAAATAAATAGCCGACATGGTTGCCCGATTACGCGCCGGGGTGAGCAACACGATGGCGGCGCCGCTGGCACCAAATCCAAAACTCGTAAAAAACCCAATGGGTACGATAAGCGCCCAAGCCAAATTAACGTTGGCAACCAAGGAAGCGCTCATTGTGAATGGGACCATGCACAGCGCCGCCAGCATCCCAACTTTGAGCGCGGCGTCATCATGACCGCGCGCGCGTAAGCGATCGTTAAACCAACCGCCGATGAGGATCCCAGCGGTACCGAATAGCGCAATCACGCTGCCGACCATCAAGCCCGCCCTGGAGATGGGCAGCTCATGGATACGCACGAACACCTGCACGCCCCATAGGTAATAGGTGTTCATCACCACGCTAATGAAGGAATAACCAACAATCAGGCCCGTATACGCTCGCCAGTGGCGCGCCAGGTGTCGAAAAGCCCCGGTAAAATCCGATGGATCGCTATCGTTTCGCGCATCGCGCCTGCGAGGCTCCGGTAGGAGCAACGCCAGAACCGCGATGAGTAGTCCCGGTAGACCAACGACCAGAAAGCAGATCCGCCAGGGCGCCAGCTCACCCACCAAGGGCAGACTCACAATCGATGCGTTTTCCACAAGCTGGATCACCAAACCACCGATCACAAGCGCAAGACCAATACCCAGGGGCCAGCCGATCACAAAAACCGACATCGCGCGGCCCAGTTTGTGGGGCGGGAAACTATCGCCCGCCATGGAATAAGTGGCCGGGGTCAGCGTCGCCTCACCAACGCCAACGGCGATCCGGGCCAAGGCAAGCTGGCCAAAACTCTTGGCCAAACCACAAGCCGCCGTCATCACACTCCAGGCCGCGATCCCAAAGGCCGCGAGATTGCGGCGGTTGTAACGATCGGCAATCCAGCCGATCGGCACGCCCACCACCGTGTAGAAAAACGCAAAGCCCAGACCGTAGAGAATGCTGAATACGGTGTCGTTGATCGCGAACTCAGCGCGGATAGGGGCAATGAGTAGACCGAAGATCATGCGATCGATAAACGACAGCACGTAAGCGACGGTCATGATGGTGATCATGGTCCATGCCTGCCGACTGGGCGGCCAGGGTTGTGTGGTTTGCGAATTCAGATCGGCGCTCGCCATGCGTCACGTGGGATAGGGAACGAGGGCGTTATTGTAAGGGCAAAAAATGGCGCTTATGGGGCGCTTAAACCATCACGCACGAAGGCGATCACCGCCTCAAGCTGGTCGTAGGTCAAAGTGCTGCCGAAAGCCGGCATTTGCCCGTTGCCGCGAACAACGGTTGTTTTAAGCGTCAACAAATTCTGATCGCCCGTTAACGCCGGACCACCACCGTGACCTCCACCCCCATCGGCGCCGTGACACTGGGTGCAATATCGCGCATAAATCTCGGCACCCGTCTCGCCGCTCGCAGTCACGGCCGCGCCGCCGCCACTAGAGGAGTTTGGCGAGACCTCATCGAGTTTTCCATTCAATGAGAACAACCAGAGATTGTCACCCGGCGCGGACCCGGTAAACAACGCCCCCGCCGAGTAAACCGCAACGTATTGCGTGCCTTTATGCTCGAAAACGGCCGGCGGGGCATTCACGCCAGCACCGGTTTGAAATTCCCATAGCTGTTCGCCGCTGCGCGAATCGAGTGCGACAAAACGTCCATCATTATGTCCGGTGAAAACAAGATCGCCCGCTGTCGCTGTCGAGCCGCTGTAACAACTGTCTTGCCAACGGTGCCGCCAAACCAGTTTATTGGTCGCCAGATCGATCGCGGCGAAAATCCCGGTCCGCGCAGTATCGAAAAGAAACTCGCCACCAATGTACTGACCTTGCGGCTCACCATTTTCAATGGCGCCATCGACTTCCCCGCCCACAAACAAACCAATGAGATCAATGCCGCAGATAAATAAGTGATTACGCCTGGGATCCAACGATGATGGCGCCCAGGTGGTACCGCCAAACGAACTCGGACGCACCGGGATTTTCTTATCCCAGTAAGGCGTGAATATCCGGCCTTCATTAATGAACGGATAACCAACGATCGGCATCTCCATTTTTTGCGGTACGAACGAATCGCCGCGTGGGAAGGGCTGCGTCTTGGCGGTTAACTGACGTTTTTCTTGCGCGACCGGTTTCTCGTCGATGCCAATCAATGGCTCACCGGTGACGCGGTCCAGAATATAAACCCAACCGGTCTTGCTCGCCTGGGCGATCGCTTTACGTTTGTTGCCTTCGATCTCGATATCAAACAACACAACCGGACTCGACGCGTCGTAATCCCATAAATCGTGATGCACTTGTTGGAAATGCCAACGGTACTCACCGGTATTCGCATCGACGGCGATCATCGAGACCGAAAACAGATTGTCTCCTTCACGCAATGCGCCGTTGAACGCCGGCGTCGGATTAGAGGTTGAGAAAAAAACCAGCCCCAACTGGGGATCGGCCGCAGGCGTTTGCCACACCGTCGCCCCACCGCGCCGCCAAATATCGGAATCGGCAGGCCAGGTTTCGCTGCCCGGCTCACCGGGCTCAGGGATCGTGAAAAATGTCCAAAGGAGTTCGCCGGTGTCAGCACTGAACGCTTTCACCCGGCCACGCACGCCATACTCCGCGCCCGCGAAACCGGTGATCACCTTACCGTCGTAATAAAGCGGCGCGCTGGTAATGGTGAAACCATCCTGCCAACGTTCCGCCTGTACGCGCCACACTTCTTTACCGGTCTTGATATCAAGCGCGACCAGTAAGCCATCCAAACGACCGACGAAGATCTTGCCCTCACCTAAACCAACACCGCGACTGGTCCAGCCACAACAAATTGTGGTTATCGCGGGATCGAGACCTGATTCATATGTCCAAAGGAACTCACCGGTTTCAACATCAATGGCAAACACGTCATCCGCACCGGTAATGACGTAAAGCACACCCTTATGCACCAACGGCTGCGCCTCACCCGAATACGGCGTGCCCACCCCCGATCCATTTAAACGGGCCCGCCATACACCTTTGAGGCCGGCAACGTTGTTGGTGTCGATTTGATCGAGCGACGAGTAACGTTGGTTATAGAGATTGCCGCCGTTGGTGAGCCAGTGTGAAACCGGAACTTTTACAAGTTTTTGTGGCGAGGGTTCAATGGCATTCGCCGCCGCAAACAGCGAAAACGCTAAAACAACCGACAAATACGAATAGCTTTTCGCCACCCGGCTCACTCCCCTGACGTCGCGCCCAAGGGGCAAGATGCTAGTCGCTAACGCGATCGAAACTCAACTCATTAAATCTTGATTGCCGCCACTAATCAGGCCCGCGCAGAAGCCCAACTAGACGGTCGTATTCCTGTTCTGAAAAGCCCAAACCGGCTCTCACATAATCGGCGCTCGAATCGTAATTATTTTCAACCGCTGATAAGGCAGAGGCGATCAGCTCCGCGTGTGCGCGCCCGACGACATCCAGCAATTTCGACGACGCCCCGTTATCAAAGACTCCCAATTCCAGCGTGTCTAAGTTGGTGACCAGGTAGTCGGCGATCACAATCTCACGGCCCACCCCAGCAATTCGCTGCAGCAACGCTGCAGCAACGCCAGTGCGATCTTTACCACCTGAGCAATGGAACAAGGCCGGTGTTGAATCGTCTTTAATCAGTGCGCGGAAGAGTTGAGCGTGAATTTCTGGATGGCCAATGGCCATGTCTGCGTACTGTTCGCGCATTGTCGCCAAAATCCCATCTGGACTGATTTGTCCTTGATTGATGGCCTCGATCATCGCGTCGGCGCGCTCGGGCAAGTAGCCAAACTGATACTCCTCAGCATCGCACCCATGCGGTAGGGAATCGGGGTATTTCTCTCGCTCAAACGGCAAGCGTAGATCTGAAATTTGTTTCAATCCTAAGGCTACGAAGCGTTCAAGATCCGATTGCATGAGATTGGATAAACGCCCCGATCGGTAAACGCGGCCTTTCGCCGTAATGCCGCCACCTTCGATCGGAAGACCCCCGAGATCGCGGCAATTCATGGTGCCATCGAAAAGCACGCGACGTTCGTCGTAGCGCGCAAGGACTCGCGCGGAATCGAGATCCATCAATTGAAAACTCAGAACAAGAAAATGACGAATGCGAAGTTAGCAGATTTTCTTGAGCCACAAAATTTGCAGCGGTTTGGATCAGGTGTTGATTTCACGATCCCCACTCGCTGTTCAGATTCCGTTAAAGTAGCGCGCTGCAGTTCGCCCACTGGAATATCTGTGTCCACCAATCGATTCGCCACGAGCTTGAAAGCCATTGGTCCCGGGATCCTTTTTGCCGGCGCCGCGATTGGCGTCAGCCACCTGGTGCAATCGACACGCGCGGGTGCATTATTCGGGCTCGGATTGATCGGCGTCGTCCTGCTTGCCAACTTGTGCAAATACCCGGGCATGAGTTTTGGCGCACGCTACAGCCATGCCACCGGCTACAGCATGCTAGAGGGCTATCGGCGGCAAGGTCTATGGGCGCTTATCGTGTTCAGCGTGCTCACTTTGACGACGATGGCCATCGTAACTGCCGCGATCACGCTGGTCACCGCCGCCATATTCAATGAATTCATATTGACTCGATTGTTCGAGGGCGCATCGCTGAATCACGGCTGCGTTGTACTCATGATCATTGCAGCCGGCTTGCTCAAGACCGGCGGCTACGGCTGGCTCGACACCATGATCAAAGTGCTTTTGAGCACGATGGCCTTGTTCACCTTTGCCGCGACGATTGCCGTATTACCCAGCGTGGAATGGACGACGCTATCGCTCACTTACCCTCAGGCGGCAATGACCACCACGGGGATCGCTTTCGCCGTCGCGCTCGCCGGCTGGATGCCGGCACCGCTCGATTTGAGTATCTGGAACTCCATGTGGGCGCTCGCCAAACAAAAACAAGTCGGTCGCGATAGGGCCGCGCAGGCTAATAGCTTTGACTTCAATCTAGGCTACGCATTGTGCGTCGTAATGGCGTTGTGCTTCGTGATCCTGGGCACCGTGGTGATGCACCAACCCGGCATCGAACCCGCCAATGGTGGCGTTAATTTCGCCAAGCAGGTGCTGAATCTGTTCACCAAATCGCTAGGAGATTGGTGCTATCCGTTCGTGGGCTTAAGCGCGCTAGCGGTAATGTTCTCAACCACGCTCACCGCGCTCGATGCCTACCCACGGATCTTAGTGGTGCTTAAGGATAGATTTCGTAGCGCCGAGGCTGAGGGCGAAGCAGTCAGAGATCTGGCCGCAGAGAAAGGCTACTGGATCGGTTTTTTAATCGTTGCGAGCGGCGCGCTGGTCGTCCTTTATGGCTTTCTCTCCAACCTTAAGCAGTTAGTCGACTTGGCCACCACGCTTTCTTTCATCACCACGCCAGTGCTAGCCCTACTCAATCATCGGGCGATGTTTTCACCGCAAGTCGAGGGGCCGTTGCGGCCTTCGGAAAAACTTAAGGCCTATTCTGCGATTTGTATCGCGGTGCTGAGCTTGTTTGCTTTGTTTTATTTGTGGCTGCGTTTTATCCGCTAGAGGCCCACAAAAAACGTAATCAAAATGTTGTTGTTGGTCGAACTAGATCCGGCACCGCCATCAAGATGATTGTTTAGATAACCGATCTCAACGCGTGATTTAGCTGTTAGCTTTCGACCAATACCGAAGAACGCGCGGTTTTGATCAAAACCCGAGAATTGCCCCCAATCGGTATCGTTGATCCCAACAAAGATCTCGTTCCAGAATGCCAGCGAATACGGCGTGTCGTTAAAGCGATAATTCCAGCCAAACAACTGGCGAAAACGCAGGCCCGTGTCGTCGCCCGTATCACCGCGGAAACGCTGCTCGAAACGGGACCGACTTGAAACCGTCCCGCCAAGGAGTTTTCCAATTCGATAGGTCGCTTGTTGCCAACTGCGATCTTCTTCAATGTTGGGACCGTCGCGATGACCTGTCACTCGCGCATAGCCTTGCCAGAGCGCGAGACGGTCGGTGAGCTTCCAGCCAATACCGGGGCGAATGATGCTGACGCCAAGTTCACTACCGTCGTCACGTAAACGGGCATGGCCATCGAACCACAGCAGAAATCGACTGTCGTCTTTGATGGGCCCGGAGACCGCTAGCGCGTTCCACCACTGAAAATCTCCAGCGCGGGCGAAAGGATGAACGACCAAAAGGCAAAACAAAATGAGAGGTACGCGTAAGCGCATAGTGCTTTCGTCCGTCTATCCTGGCTCTTCGATATTCTGGAATTGGCGATGAATTTCAATCAGCCCCGGTGTCAGCGCTATTAGCCAACCAACAAAGGCAACGCCGACCCAGCTCATCGGCAGTAAAACCATGGCTAATAACCACAATGCGATAAACCCGTAGACCCGGGGCATCATGGCGCCAGGGCTGACACGGGTATTGTCCGTATCGCGCCCCAAAGGAAAAGCTCGTGGGCGCAAGAACCAACCGTGGGCGGTCAGTATTAGTAGAAACTTCCACCACGGTAAATCTTCGGCACCGAGTTTTGGATCACGATCTAAAGGCGCGTCCTTGCCGTCTGCAATACGCGAGCGCATCAGATCCCATGTGTAGCGGGCTTCCGGTCGGGCGCCCGCGCCGCTCATGTTGCTGCGATTAGGAACGCAGCGCCAACGATAAAGGATCTGACCGTCATTCTTGACCGCTACAACACCAGGTTGATAGTAGCCTTTCGGATGGCACGCCCATGGACGCTCGCGCAGATGACCACAATCCTCGTTGTAGAACACGTCGAGCCAGCCGCGGGTTTTGCACTCATCCAGGATCTCATGGTGGGGATCGCCAATGGCCGGAAACCGAAAATCCCAATCTTCCTCGGCCTCGGTAGCCAAGCTCTGTGGCTCACTCGTGATCGCGAAGACTTCGCCGCCGGCTGCCCGGATTTCGTCGAGTACTCCCGACTTTCGGTAACTTCGTAACTCGAAGCGGCACGGGGGTCACCAGCGGCCCCGGTAGTAGAGCAGCAAAATGAACTCATATTTTCCAAGTTGCTCATCGATCCACTTGCGCCGCAGACCGATCGGCGGGTCAAGGAGCGGCGGAATTTCCGGGGCCTCGAGTGGCACCGTGGAGAACTCATAGCCATTGGCTGTTGGGACGACTTTTATCTGCTCACGCGCGCAGATCTCACCGTTACACACTACCAAACCAAATTCGTAGGATTGCGTCGATAATCCGTCCATCTCTGGTGCGTCGATGAGACCCGTCAACTCAAATTCGCTGCCACGCTGTTCATTCAGCCACGCCAGCGCCGCGTTTGCGGGCGCTTGCAGGTCACTTCGAATATCCGTGGTCTCGTTCATGAGGCCTAAGGTAATGCTTTACGGCATTCAATGCACGGATGCCGGCCGGGCCTCGGCTACAATGGCTTGTCTTCAAAGGAGAACCGCATGGGAGCATGGGGAAAAATCGAGAGCAGTTTCCCGCGCCAAGTCATCCAATATCGATGGTTGATTATCGTGGCCAGTATTGTGCTCGTTGCTCTCGCCGGAGCCGGGACCCAATACCTCGCTTTCACGAATAGCTATCGAAATTATTTCGGTCCTGGCGATCCCCATCGAGTCGCCTTCGATGAGCTCGAGAAAACTTACACCAAAGATGACGGGATCCTGATCGTTATCGCTCCTCAGAGCGGTGAAGTCTTCTCAAAAGAAACCCTAAGCGCGGTAAGTGACCTTACCGCTAAAGCGTGGTCCACGCCTCACTCGATTCGGGTCGACTCTATTTCCAATTTCCAACATAGCAAGGCCGTTGAAGATGATCTGTTTGTCGGCGACTTAGTCAGCGACCTCGCCAACCTAGACGCGGGTGCTCTGGCTCAGATTAAAGACATCGCCTTAAACGAACCGGCGCTCGCTAATCGTTTAATTGCCGATGACGCCCGGGTCACTGCAATCAATATCAATTTGCAAGTACCTGGGATCAATGAAACGGTTGAATTCCCCGAGGCCGTACTCTTCGCCCGCGAGTTGGTAGCGCAGGCCGAAGAGAAATACCCAGAAATCGATTTCTACATTTCAGGGCTCGCGGCCATGCATTACGCGTTCACCGAAGCGGCGTTCGAGGACATGACTCAGTTAATCCCACTGAGTTTTGCCGTCATGTTGATCCTGCTTGCCGTGCTGGCCGGCGGCATCAAAGGCACCTTGATTACCATCTTCGTGATCGCTTTTTCGGTCGTCGCCGCAATGGGGGTCGGGGGTTATCTTGGTTATTTGATCACGCCAACTATGGCGCCAGCGCCAAACGTCATTCTCACCGTTGCCGTGGCCAACTGTGTGCACATCCTAATTTCTTATCTCCACGGCTTAGGTACCGGTGAGAACCGGCATGAAGCGATTGAGGAAAGCCTGCGGATTAATTTGCATCCGGTCGCGCTTGCCAGCCTGACCACCGCCACGGGTTTCTTAACCATGAATTTTTCCGACGTGCCTCCGTTTCAACAAATGGGTAACGTGATCGCGGTCGGCGTAGTGGTGTCATTTTTCTTATCGATTACTTTTCTCCCGGCACTGCTTGCGGTGCTTCCGCAAGGCCAAGTGCGGGCTGGCACAGCGGGCGACGAAGGCGTGAATCGCGTTGGCAAATTCGTAGTTGCGCACCGTTCGATCCTTCTCATCACTTCCATCGTGATCGCCACCCTGCTCGTCGCTCAGTTACCGCGCAACGAAATCAATGACTACTTTATTGAGTTCTTTGATGAATCGATGGAGTTCCGCCACGATTCCGATTTCACCATCGATAATCTCACCGGTCTTTATCAGATCAACTATTCAGTCGATTCTGGGGCGCCCGGTGGAATCAACGAGCCGCAGTATCTTGAGCAACTCGATGCGTGGGTCACGTGGTGGCGACAGCAACCGGGTGTGGTGCACGTCAGCACGCTGACCGACGTGATGAAAAAGCTCAACAAAAACATGCACGGCGACGAACCAAGCAGCTACCAACTTCCCAATGACCGTGAGCTGGCTGCCCAATATTTACTGCTTTATGAAATGTCCTTGCCCTACGGACTGGACCTCAACAATCAAGTCAACGTCGATAAATCAGCGACTCGTGTTGTGGTCACACTCGACCCGATGCGGATCTCGGAGATCTTGTTGCTTGCCGAGCGCGGCGAAAACTGGCTCGCGGACAACGCGGTCACCGCCAAGACCCATCATGGCACCGGCATGATCATGATGTTCTCGCATCTCACTTTAACCAATACCTCTTCGATGCTGTTCGGGACCGCGGTTGCGATTGTGCTGATCGGTGGGATCTTAATGTTCGCCTTGCGCTCATTTAATCTCGGCGTTTTAAGCCTGATCCCAAACCTTGCGCCAATCGCCGCGGGCTTTGGAATTTGGGGCCTATTCAATGGAACGGTAGGGATCGCCTTATCCATTGTGGGAAGCATGACGCTGGGGATTGTGGTCGATGACACGGTGCACTTTCTCAGCAAATATTTGCGCGCGCGCCGCGAGCGGGGGCTCTCTAGCGCCCAAGCCGTGCAATATGCAATCACCACAGTGGGTCGCGCATTACTAGTCACCTCGATTGTTCTGGTTGCCGGTTTTCTAGTGCTGGCGTTTTCTAATTTCCAACTCAATTCAGCAATGGGTATTCTGGTCGCGATCGTTATCGCGTTGGCGCTCGCTGGCGTTTTTCTGCTGTTACCACCCATGCTGATGGCGCTCGATAAATACCTGGGATTACAAACGCGCGCGGCGTGAAATCACGATGTACTCGCTACTGATCACTTATTTTTCGATAGCCATCGTCACCTCGTTCTTGTGTTCGCTTTGGGAGTCGGTGTTGCTGAGCGTGACGCCTGCGTATGCGGAGATCAAAATCCAAAAAGGTGAAGCGATCGGTCGACGATTGAAGGTCTACAAAGACGACATCGATCGGCCCCTAGCCGCGATCCTCACGCTCAACACCATCGCTCATACGATCGGAGCGATCGGCGTCGGCGTCGAGGCCTCAAAGATCTGGGCGGCGGCAAATCCTCTGATCACGGGCTTGGCGGTCCCGGTAGTAATGACTCTTGGCATATTGATCTTGTCCGAGATTATTCCCAAGACGCTGGGCGCCAATTATTGGCAAGAGCTCACCGGCTTTACGGTTTCGTCGCTAGAACTAGTGATTGTCATGCTGCTGCCCTTGGTCGCCGCTTGCCAGGTGATCACGAGCTACCTCAAACGAGATAAGTCGAAAAGTATTTTCTCGCGCGCGGACTTTGTGGCGATGGCGGAAATTGGCGCCCAGAAAGGCGTATTCGATGAGGATGAATCGCAACTGATCGTGAACTTGCTGCGCTTTAATGGCGTCACCGCCGAAAACATCATGACACCGCGCACCGTGGTCACTGCCGCTGCACAGGATCTAACGGCCGGTCAGTTTCATGACATGGATGCGCGGCGGTTCTCTCGTATCCCTTTATACGAAGGCGACGAAAAAGATTCAGTCACGGGCTACGTGCTTAAAGATGAGGTTCTCGAAGCGCTAGCGAGCGAGCAAGCAGAGCTACCACTGACTCACTTTCGGCGCGAAATTATGATCATCGATCAGACCTTTCCGATCCCGGACTTGTTCGATCGGTTTTTAGACAAGCGGGAACATATCGCGCTGGTCGTTGATGAATTCGGCGGCATGGCGGGTATCGTCACCATGGAAGATGTCATCGAAACAATGCTCGGCACCGAAATCGTCGACGAACGCGATGCTAATGAGGATATGCAGGCCTTGGCCCGGCGACTATGGGAGGCGCGTGCTAAGCGTGCTGGGTTGGTCGAGGAATCCAGTGCTTCAGAACAGGTCTCGAACGAACGCGACGAAACGTCTTCCTAGGACCGTTTCGTTGCCGGCGCGCTCCTAATTAGGAGCGCGGGATTTACTGATACACAGCTTTACGTTGGCGGCGACGCCGGCACTTTGAATCAAAGCGCTTAGTGAACGGGCCTGAAACACATCGTCTGGACGATCAGGCCGTTGCCCGGTCCAACGCAAAACCTGCGGGTTCCAATCAGCGAGAAGGGTGTTTTCTGTTTCCATGAAATTAGCATAGTCGCCGAGCCGGCTATTTCCTCGACGCACCTCCCAAAGTTGAAACTCGTCTACAACTTGTAACGTTTCAAATGTTGAAAGCTGGATAATCCCCGCAAGACGGCCCCGGGCGCGGCTTAGGCGCCACGCCCGGAGCACGGACCACTAGTGAAGGTCAAAGCGGTCAAGCTCCATCACCTTAGACCAGGCTGCGACAAAATCCTGCACGAAGTCCGCTTGCGCATCGTCACAGGCATATACTTCAGCAAGCGCTCGAAGTTGCGAATTTGAACCGAAGATCAAATCCGCCCGAGTACCTGTCCATTTCACCTTCCCGGTATTGCGATCACGTCCTTCGAAGATCCCGGCGGTGTTCGATTCGCTCCACGTCGTGCTCATATCAAGTAAATTCACGAAGAAGTCATTACTTAGTGTTTCTTTTTGTCTCGTGAACACACCATGACGAGAACCATCGGCATTCGTATCGAGTACTCGCATGCCGCCAATCAACACCGTCATCTCCGGCGCCGACAAGGTCAATAGCTGCGCTTTATCGATGAGGCGTTCTTCGACGGAGATGGGGCCTTTATGCTGCGAATAGTTACGAAACGCATCGGCACGTGGTTGAAGCACGGCGAACGACTCAACGTCGGTCTGCGCCTGGCTCGCATCCCTGCGACCCGGAGTAAACGGCACCGTAATGTCGACCCCGCTGTTTTTCGCGGCGCGCTCAATTCCAACGCAGCCACCGAGGACGATCAAATCAGAAACGGAAACTCGCTTTGCACCGATTTGGATATCGTTGAAATCGGTTTGAATCGCCTCAAGGACACCGATCACGTGTGCTAACTCGACGGGTTTGTTAACCGCCCAATCCTTCTGCGGCGAAAGACGCAAACGGGCACCGTTGGCGCCGCCTCGCATGTCGGAACCGCGAAACGTTGAGGCTGAAGCCCACGCCGTTTCAACCAGTTGCGACACCGTTAATCCAGATTCCACAATCTTAGCCTTCAATTCTTCGATGTCAGCCTCGTCAATCGAAACACTCTCACCGGCCGGGATCGGGTCTTGCCAAATAAGTTCCTCGTTCGGTACTTCCTCACCGAGGTAGCGCGCCCGTGGCCCCATGTCCCGATGCGTGAGCTTGTACCAGGCACGTGCGAACACCTCGGCAAACGCCTCGGGGTTCTCGTGGAAGCGCCGTGAGATTGGCTCATAAATCGGATCCATCCGTAAAGCCATGTCGGCCGTCGTCATGATCGGTGCGTGGCGTTTCGAGACGTCGTGCGCATCGGGAACAGCGTCGCTCGCCTGGCCACCTTTGGGGATCCATTGCTGTGCCCCGGCGGGGCTTTTTGTAAGTTCCCACTCGTAAGCAAACAAGGTGTCGAAATAGCTGTTATCCCAAGTGATCGGCGTTGGTGTCCAAGCACCCTCGATACCACTGGTGATGGTGTCGGAACCCTTGCCACTGCCAAAGCTGTTCTTCCATCCCAGGCCTTGCTCTTCGATGCTGGCACCTTCGGGCTCACAACCAACATGACTCGGGTCTCCTGCCCCATGCGCTTTGCCAAAGGTATGGCCGCCGGCGATTAAGGCAACGGTTTCTTCGTCATTCATGGCCATCCGCGCAAACGTTTCGCGAATATCACGGCCCGATGCAACCGGATCGGGATGACCATTGGGACCTTCTGGATTCACATAGATCAAGCCCATCTGCACGGCGCCAAGCGGATCCTCTAAATCACGCTCACCGGTGTACCGTTCATCACCCAACCAGGTGTTTTCAGAACCCCAATAAATATCCTTTTCCGGTTCCCAGACATCCACGCGGCCACCGGCGAAACCGTAGGTCTGAAAACCCATTGATTCGAGTGCGCAATTACCCGCCAAAATCATTAAATCGGCCCAAGAGATTTTGCGGCCATACTTTTTCTTAATCGGCCAAAGAAGCATGCGTGCTTTATCGAGATTGCCGTTATCAGGCCAGGAATTAAGCGGCGCAAATCGTTGAGTACCAGTGCCGGCACCCCCACGGCCATCGCCAACACGATAGGTACCGGCGCTGTGCCACGCCATGCGAATAAACAGCGGTCCATAGTGGCCATAATCGGCCGGCCACCAGTCTTGAGAGGTCACCATCAACTCGGCGATATCAGCCTTGATGGCCTTTAGGTCGAGCTTGTTGAATTCCTCAGCGTAGACAAACCCCTCGTCCATCGGATCGGATAGCGAGGAATGTTGATGCAGTATGTCGAGATTGAGCTGATTGGGCCACCAATCCCGGTTTCCCGTGCCGCTGCCCGCGGCTTGTTTATCGGCCCCATGACCAAATGGGCATTTGCTTTCGTTACTCATGTTTTCTCTCCGCTCGGTGATTTTCGATGAGGAATGCGGAGAGATTAGGC
>JBCCEV010000030.1:0-30091 GCA_039030125.1 Pseudomonadota bacterium
AAGAAAATGGGGCACCGCCACCAAAGCCGATGTGCGGTGGCTTCTACTTTGTGGACGAGGACCCGGTTCGCGCCGAAGAAATGGCCGATCGCTGGATCGGTGCCTACTACCATACCGCGATGAAGCACTACGAGATGACGGCCGACAAGTTCGGCAGCCACAAAGGGTATGAGTTCTATAAGAACGTGGGTAAGTATATTTCCAAACACGGCCTTGATGGCGCGGCGAAGGATTTCAAGGATCTTATGCCCTGGGGAACGCCTAATCAGGTGATCGAGAAGATCGCCTACATGCGCGAGATGATCGATATGCAGGGTCTAATGTGCCATTTCAGCTACGCGGGAATGCCTTACGAGGAAGCGGAACGCAACATGCGATGTTTTGCCGAACACGTCTTGCCCGAAGTGCAGAAGTGGGACGTCGGGCCGTTAGCTGAGCCCCGGCCATTGGCGATCCGCGCCGCCTAAGCGAGTTGCCTTTGGATTCTGCCGCGCCGACCAACGACCACCAGCAAGGCGGCGCTGGAGAGGAACAACCATGCCGCCGGCGGCAGCGGAACCGGCGCCGCGGCAAGTAGCGACACGCCGTTAGCCGTCTGAACGATATCTAGATTAAGGCTTGGTAACTTCGGCAGCACTATCTTTCCGAACGCGCCTCCGACGATCGCCGCTGTCAAGAAATCAAATTGGTTACCAGCCTCAGGTGCGTAACCACCCTGAAAACGAATCCGCAGTGTGCCACCAAGCGTTAGCGGGCCGCTCACGTTAATCTTGTCGAAATCCGACGCATTAAAAACGTCGATGATCGTCGTGCCAAGTAGCTGCAAAGAACCGTCAACGGTGAGGTGCCCAGCGTTCTTGCTGTTAACACCAGGGTTTATTCGTCCTTTTGATCCTATGACAATCTCACCTGCCACGACACCGTTGCCCCGTAATTCACCGCCGTCGATTGCGACCGTGTTGGCCGACAGGACCGCCTGATCGATCGATGTAAAGCCTGAGGTTTGGACAAATGACTGAGCGTTTACTTGCGCACCACGCGAGAGCACGGTGCGCGACGAGTTCGTTAGGGTTTGCTGCACCGTTAAGTTGGAATCTCGAGTTACAGTGAGGCGGTTGCTGTTATCGAGCGTTTGTACCGTTGCAACCGAATCACGGGAGAGTGTGAATTTGCCGCGGTTGTCGAAATAACCGCTGACGGTCACGCCGCTATTGCGCGATGCGGTGATCTGTCCAGATTTAGCATTGGACCACTCGTTCGCGGTCAAAGAAGAGTTTTTGTTGAGCGTGACCTTACCCTGATTGTCGACGATCCCTTGGGTCCTAATCGAGGAACCATTGTTAGCGGTGAGCTTCGCTTTCTTTGCGTTAGTGAGCAAATCGGTAGTGAATTCACCCGCCTTGTTGATGGCGATCGTGCCGCTATTGTTGGTTTCGTTAGTTACCCGGACATAAGAGCCGTTATCGTTGATGTTCACGGTTTTGCGATTATCTAGGTCACTTAAATCGAGCGTGCCGCCTTTGCGGGCACGAACCGTTGCCTGGTTGGTAAGCGTCCCGGCCTGTTCGCCGGGCATGCGGATATCCACGCGGCCAGAAAAATCGATCACCACCACGTCGCCCGCATTAGGAATGGAATTGGTTGACCAATTCGAAGCGTCATCCCAGCGACCGTTATTGGCGCTATCCCACTCCACCAGCGCCGCCAACGCATAGTCGTTCGCGATGAGCGAAAACAACATCAGCACAATGAGGCGGGTTCGAAACATTTTGCGTTGAACATTTAGTTTTAACGGGCGCGTAAGATCGCGAAATACGTGCCCGGTGTTAAACGCAAAAACGGCAGAATGTGATGGCGCGCAGCTTAGATCGCTAAAAAGGTGAACGCAGTCGCAAAACGCGTTGATCCCGGGTGTGACGGGTGTCACAGGTTTCTCTAGCCTGCGGTGGCACGCCATTTCCATTTATCATGGCCAACACGCACACCGAGGGGATAGCAATGGCCGACGCGGTAGTACTCGATGTTCAAGACGATATCGGCACCATCACTTTCAATCGACCAGAGAAACGTAACGCTCTGACCGCGGAAATCTATAAGGATCTCGCGGAGTGCGTTAATGAATGCCGTGATCGTGAAGATGTACGAGTGGCGATATTAACGGGAGCAGGAAAAGCATTTTGCGCTGGCGGTGACCTCTCAGGGATGGGGTCGCACGCCGATAATCGCGCCCACGTCACCAAGCAGCACATTTGGGAAGATGTTCAAGCTTTTCCAAAAATGATGGCAACCTTTGACAAGCCCATCATCGCCGCGGTTAATGGCGCAGCTACCGGCGCGGGGATGGATTATGCAATGGCCTGTGATATTCGCGTTGCCGGGCAGAGCGCAAAATTCGCGGAAACCTATGCACGTCTGGGCCTCCTTCCGGGGGGCGGCGGCGCCTATTTTTTGCCGCGCTTGGTTGGCAAGTCCCAGGCTCTTGAATTGCTCCTGACCGCCGAGTTTATTGACGCCGATCGAGCGCTAGAAATCGGCTTGGTGAATCACGTTTTCCCCGATGCTGAGTTGCTGGATAAAACCCGCGCGATCGCGACTAAGATTGCGGCGCTGCCGCCTTTTTCTATCCGACATATCAAACGCATGGTGCACAATTGCGCCCAGGTCGAACTTGCCACCGCGCTCGATTTGGTGTCATCCCATATCGCAATCGCCAAGGGTGGCGAGGATCATCTAGAAGCTGTTGCGGCGTTCAAGGAGAAACGCGCGGCGACGTTCAAGGGCTTTTAACCCTACCAACCCTCGGTGCCGGGTTCGCCCTTGTAAGGCCCCACAATTTCCTGGGTGACCCAGCCGCCATAGAAGCCGCCGGATTGTGGCCGCACGCGCTCGCCATCGATCGAGCAAGCGACCTTGGCCGGGTAAAAAGATAAATGTTCTCGGATTTGTTCAAACTCACCGTTTGGCTCCGGGTACCACCAGGCTATCGCGCCCAACTCAGGTGCGGTTTTTACAGCGAGATATTGAGCCGCACCTTTCCATTCGCAAAAAGAGCGTCCCGGGCAAATTTCGAGCATTTCCATATTGATATCTGTCTGGGGAATGTAGACCGTTGGAGGGCTGGCGGTTTCCAGGATCCGCAGTGTTTTTGTCGAATGCACTAATCGATCGGCCCCGCAATGCACTTCTATGGTTCGTTTGTCCAAAACGATGCAAGGGGGGCGAGGATAATCCCACACCGACTCTTGGCCGGGTCCGGGAAGCTTTGCGAATGCTGGCCGCTGTTGCCCGCGGTGTTGCCAAAGGTCGCGTGGGTCTTGTTTACTCATCTTAAAATGACGTCACTAACGCAATATTCTTCGTTTAAGCTTGGTTTCATGATCGATCCCTGCCAGCGAGAGGTTCCGTCCCCGGCGCTTCGACCATTCCTGTTTACTGTGTTCGCACTGGCCATGAACGGTTGCTCGTTGTGGTCCAAACAAACCACGCAATGGCCGGGCGACATTCCTCACGAAACCTATTTCGAACGATCTTACGCTGCCGACCTCACTAATCAAAAATTTCAAACTCGCGATACCTATTTGAATTGGGTGTTTCGCTTCTACCGGGGCTGGGCGCTGTATCCGATCGGCTGGACGGAAATGTCTTCGAAAGTGCTGGCGGCGAGTTCCCCCGATAGCCGTTCGAATATCGCCCGGCGACTGGACGCGCTGGGGCATCGCATCGCAGGGGAATGGGCGAAGTCCTCGCCGCAACGGCTAATTTTTAACGACACCGTCGCGGTTTGGGGGGAAGCAATTGCCGAAGCCGCGGAGCGTGGTGACATCCCGGATTTTCTAAGCGCCGTAGAAAGTGATGTGGACAGCTTGTTCGATCGGTCTATTAAGGCGGACGTTATAGTCATCGACCGCTATTATGAAATCGTTGAGTTTGACCCCTTTGCGCTCCCCCAATAACCGGGTCTTGAATCAAATTCGAAGACGCCGGCTGATATCCGGTGCGATAAGTTCGTTGTGGGCAGCGCCATCGCTGGCTAATCAATGCATTGCCGTGCCAGTGACCCGCGGGCCGTTTTATCCAGCGCCTCAGGATTTGCAGTGGAGTGACGATCTAACGGTGCGCGATCACTCAGGAATAAGCGCGCAAGGTGTGCGTTTGTACGTAACCGGACGGGTACGCGACGCCTATTGCCGGCCGGTGGCGGGTGCTCGAGTGGAGCTTTGGCAGGCTGATGCAAACGGTCTTTACAAACACGTCTTCTCGCGCAAACGTCGCGGCGTAGAGCTCGATCCTGGTTTTAAATATTTCGGCTACGTTAAATCTGATGAGGACGGTGCCTATCTTTTTAAAACCATCCGGCCGAAGTGGTATCACGATGCGTCAACGATCCGGTGCGCGCACCTGCATTTTCTGATCAGCCATCCTAAGCACGGTGAAGTCGCCACGCAGATGATGTTTGCTGGGCGAGAAGAAGACAGCATCCGCGCTTGGGATCCGGTGTTTCAGAATCTCGCTGACCGCTTGCAAGAGCAGTTAATCGTGCGTCCGATACCGGCGCAAGAACATGCCGCGTTTCGCGGATCGGAGCAGGGTGCCGAGGTTGCGCATTTCGATCAGGCCTTTCTAAGGTAATGGTTGCAACCGATGTTTAGAACGCTTCGACAAGCCGCATTCGATTTAGTGACTCCAACTATCGTCTTGTTCGACTGGCACGCGACGCTCGTTGATACGCTGGACGCTATGTACCATGCGCTCGATGAGGCACTCCCTTCCTTTGAGGCGCTGGGTCTGTCGGCGCGAATGGTTAAACCCGAGGAGAGTCGTACGACCGATGACGCGAGCCTGGTTGCTTTTGTTCGCGAGCATGCGCGCCTTCACCCAAGGATCAAAGCCGAGCGGAAAATATCGCGCACCGATATTTTCGAAGTGCTTTTCGGCGCTGATGACGAGGCAAAACAAATTGCTCATAAGGCCTTCAACGAGCGTTACCGTAATCACTTTGGCGAGGTTCATCCGTTTGAAGGCGGCGAGCGCGACATTCTCGAGGAACTCCATACTTTTGATGTCAAGATTGGCGTGTTGACCAACCGCGAGCGAGAGTTCTTTGAGCACGAAATTTCTGTTGTCGAGGACGGCAGCTGGGTTGGACTTTTTGATACCGCGGTGTGCGGTGGCGACACTTACTGGCGAAAACCCAATCCAGAACCAATCTTGAAGGCGCTTGCCAATTTAGAGGAATCGCCCGGACTCCATTGTTGGTATGTCGGTGACAGTTCGACGGACGTGGCGGCCGCTAAGCGCGCGGGCTGCACGGCGGTGCTTTTTAACGGCGCGCGGTGGGACAAGGAATGGCTGGAGAAAGTCTTCCCGGGCACAACAGAGCATCCACACCAGCCCGATGTGATTGTCGATAGTTTTGTTGATTTTAAATGGCTGTTTGAGGAATGCCTGGTTGTTAACGGCCGCTATCAGCGCCCTTGTTGAACAATGACTTTATTCCTCCTCTCGGGCAGCCAGGCCTCAAGAAAGTGGATAAAAGCTTGCGCTTTAGCGGCCTGGTGGCGACGGCTGAGGTAGAGCACATAAACCGGCATTGTGTCTTGCTCAAAGTCGCTCTCCACCAACTTAAGCTTGCCGCGCAGCACATCCTCGTAGACGACGTAATAAGGAAGATAAGCTAGGCCTAGGCCTTCGATAGCAGCCTGCGTGATCGCCTCAGTGCTGGGCGAGCGAAAATTACTATGCACCCGGATCCTTTGCTGTTTGCCATCGACATGAACTGGCCAGCTACTGTTGGTTTGAATCGATGAATCGACCAAGCAATTCACCGCCGCTAAATCATCGACCGTGATTGGTTGCGGCAAGCGCTGCAGTAAGCCCGGTGTTGCACACAGCACGAAGCGGGCTTCGCCTAGTTTTTTGGCGATCAGGGAGCTGTCCCTCAGCTCGCCCAAACGGACGATCAAATCGAGGCGCGCACCGACGACATCGGGTTCGTCGTCCTGCAGGCCAAGTTCAACGTTTACGTTGGGGTGCTCGGCGATGTAGTCGCTGACCATCGGCGTGAGCACGTGCCGACCGAAGGCGGGAGGAGAGCTGATCCGCAAAGATCCCGCTTCGCTTTCGCTGATTTCCGAAACAGCGTTCTCTGCCTCGTCGATGCGCCCGAGAATATCCAAAGCGTGGTCAACGTAAACCTGCCCGGCGTCGGTGAGTGATACGCCACGGGTCGTGCGATGCATCAGCCTCACGTTCAGTCGCTCTTCAAGCTGGCGAACGTGCTTGGAAATCATTGCCGTCGATACCGACAGTTCGCGCGCCGCTCCGGAAAAGGAGCCGAACCGCGCGACGGCAACTAGTGAACGCATACTCGTTAGGGTATCCATCTTGCCCTTCCCGACAGTCAAGATTGGAGCCCTGAATTATGACAAACACGATGTTGCGTCGCAAAAAAAGCGCCCGCGTCTAATCGTCATTGCGGGTTCGTCTATAAGGCCCTGTATTGCCAGCAAAAACAGGTTTTTAGCGGCGGCATCTCGTTTACGTCATTGATTCCGAAAATCGGACAAAGCCGAGATTTCGGGGGCGCGCACGGGACGAGCGCGGATCGGCCGCCATTTTGAGGCAAAAAACAAAGGGTGATTAGCGGCTTGGCCGCTGAGGTCCCGGCTCGCGCGAGTTCGTAATGATCCGATGCTAAGGCCGCGCTTTCACGAGGCTGTTAACGGCAATCAAGGCGGCCCGCGTCTTGGCCCTTATGATCGGGCCAAAGGCCCCCGGATCAGTTGGCCCGGAAGGGCACCGGTGTGCTCGTTTTCCTCGAGCATCACTTTGCCGTTAACGATCACATGGCTCATGCCTTGGGATTTTTGCACCAGCCTTGGCGCGCCAGCCGGCAAATCATGGGCCAGATAAGGCATCGTGGGGCTGATCGTCTCGGGGTCAAAGATGACGATGTCCGCGTTCATTCCTTCGCGGAGCAATCCGCGATCGTGCAGTCCCCATGCGGTCGCGGTGTCATAAGTGATTAAGCGGATCGCTTTTTCGAGCGGGAATGCCTGCTTGTCTCGAACCCAATGGCTGAGTAGGTGGGTTTGCAGGGAGGAGTCCATGATTTGCGCGACATGCGCACCTGAGTCAGAAAAAGTGACGACGCTGTGATCATGCTCCATCATTTCAAGGACGTGATCCTGCAGTTCGTTGGCGAGCGGTTGCCTGAAGAAGACATCGAAGTCGCGCTCCAGCGAGATATCGATGAAGGCCTCGACCGGGTGCACCCCGCGGGCACTTGCAACTTCGTCCATGCGCTCTTCGTCGTACACGTCGTTGACCAGCCATACCCAATCCCATTCAGGTGGTCGCGCTTCGGCACCGACGACCCTCGGCCCTTCGTAAGGTTTGCTCGCAACCTCGACCAGCTTGCGCTTTAACTCCGGATCTTGCAGTGCTCGCTTTTGCTCTTCGAGCGGTTTGGCGCGCAGCTCGTTCCAGACGTCCCATTCGTCAAACGGCGTGTGCGACTTGAACGAGAGGTAGGTCGAAATAGAGCGCGTGTGGGCCTGAATGAATAGCCGGCCTCCGGCCTCCGCGACTTCTTGCGGCAAATCGTAGAACACGCGCCACACATCGGGTGCGATCCGAACGCTAAACATCCCAAAGGTCATCGGCCGCCCGGATTCAACGCAGAGATCCTTTAACCGCTCGAAATACTCCCGCTGCCGCTCGGGTTTGCGCCCAGGAGTTTCGCTGGCGATTTCGAAAATACCCGCACCGGTCTCGCCCATCGCCAACACGAGCTGTCTGACCTCTTCCCACTCGGCGACGCGGCTCGCGACGGGGCGATCGTCTGAGGTTAGATGGTTATAAGTGCGTGACGTCGAGAAACCGATAGCACCTGCGTTCATGGCTGATTTAACCTCATCGCGCATGCGGGCTAAATCGTCGTCGGTCGCAGGATCGGTGAACGCCCGTTCCCCCATGACGTAGGTTCTGAGGGCGGAGTGTCCAAGGTAGCCACCGTAATTGATCCCTTTGGGCAGTTGGTCGATGACATCCAGATACTCAGGGAATGTCTCCCATTGCCAATCGACGCCAGCCAGCAGGGCATCGCGCGAGAGATCTTCGGCGCGTTCGAGATTACGAAATACATAATCGGCGTCTGGCGCCGCGCAAGGCGCCAAGGTGAACCCACAATTGCCCATGATCACGGAGGTGACCCCGTGGTAGCAGGAGCTGGCCCCTAGAGGATCCCAAAAGATCTGTGCGTCCATGTGCGTGTGCCCATCGACAAAACCAGGCGCGACCACGCGGCCATCGGCGTTGATGGTTTTCAAGGCCGTTGCGTTGATCCGCCCGATGGTGCGGATCTTTCCGTTTGTGACGCCTAAGTCACCCGGGAAACCCGGCCCGCCTGAGCCGTCGACGATCCAGGCGTTTTTGATGACTAAGTCGTATTGCATGGTAGGGAACCTCCGGGCGATGGGCGCGCTAAGCCTAGCAATTTGCCTAGAAAATCGACAGCTTGCCGCGCCCGGAATTTCGCCGTTTTCGCCCGTCCGTGTTAATTTTGACGGCTCAGACGCCTTGTCATTGCCTAGCAAGCGATGGCAATCAAAGTATTAGCCCTCCCAGAAGGCCAGAGCTCTGGCCGCTGGGGTACTCCGGGGGATTTCGAAAGATGACCCAATTTTCCGCTCCCACGACGGTAGCCGATGCGGTGGCGTGTCTCAAAGGCGCGAACGGTGCCGGCAAAATTCTCGCCGGCGGGACCGATTTGCTGGTGCAATTGCGCGCCGGTTTTATCGATCCCTCGCACATTGTCGATATCAAGAACATCCAACAGACGCGCGCCGTGGTCGCGCACGACGGTGGTTATCGGATTGGCTCGGCGGTATCGGGCGCCGAGTTAGGTGAACATGACGAGATTCCATTGCTCTGGCCGGGCGTGGTGGAAGGCCTTGAACTCATCGGTTCCACGCAGATTCAGGGGCGTGCATCGCTGGGCGGCAATTTGTGCAATGCCTCGCCCGCCGCCGATAGTGTGCCTGCGATGATCGCCGCGCGTGCGACTTGCGAGATTGCAGGACCCAGTGGCACCCGTGAACTTCCAGTTGAACAGGTGGTTACGGCGCCAGGAAAAACGTCGCTCGCCCCCGGCGAATTTGTCGTGAGCTTCTTTTTGCCGCCGCGTGATCCGCGTTCCAGCGATGCTTATCTCCGTTTTATCCCGCGCACGGAGATGGATATCGCGGTGGTTGGCGCGGCGGTCAACTTGACGCTCGATGCGTCTGGTCTGGTTTCCGAGGCCCATGTCGCTCTGGGTGCCGTGGCACCGACCGCGCGACTGGTGCCCGATGCCGCCGCGGCAATCGTCGGCACCAAACTCGAAGACGAAGCGCAGGCAAAGTTGCAGGCGGCCGCAAGCGCGGCGTGTGATCCAATAAACGACAAACGCGGCACCATTGAGTACCGCACCAAAGTCGCCGGTGTTTTGGCCAAACGCGCAGCGGCCATCGCTTACGCGCGGGCTGGAGGTCAGTAATGGCGAAACACCATATCACCACAACCATTAACGGTGACGAGACCGAATTTCTCTGTGAAGCAGAGCAAACGCTGCTCGATGTATTGCGGGACGAGCTTCACCTAACCGGCAGCAAAGAAGGCTGCGCGTCCGGTGACTGCGGCGCCTGCAGCGTTATGGTCAATGAGCGCTTGGTGTGCTCGTGTCTGGTGCTGGGCGTGGAGACCGCCGGCGCCCAGATTGAAACCATTGAAGGGGTGGCTGACGGCGATGACTTGCACCCCATTCAACGTCATTTTCTCGAAGAAGCCGCGCTGCAATGCGGGGTTTGCACACCGGGCTTCGTGATTGCCGCGAAAGCTTTGCTGGAGCGCAATCCCGATCCTGATGAAACCGAAATTCGATATTGGTTAGCGGGAAATTTGTGCCGCTGCACCGGTTACGACAAGATTATCAAAGCTGTTCAGAACGCCGCACAGGAAATGCGGGGGAGTTAATGCCATGGGTAACGAAGAACAACAGTTTAAGATCCTCAACGACAGCACCCGCGATGCCAAGTACAAATGGGTCGGAACCCGACCGGTACGACCGGACGGCGTGGATAAAGTTACCGGGCGGGCAACCTTCGGCGCTGATTTTCAAATCGCGGGGATGCTCCATGCAAAGGTTCTGCGCAGCCCCCATGCGCACGCGCGGATTGTCTCCATCAAATGCGAGCGAGCCTTGGCGCTGCCCGGCGTGAAGGGCGTGATTACCGGCGCGGATTTCCCGGATATCAGCCCCCAAATGCGTGCGGCGGGTGAGTCGCCGGTCGTCGTGCGGGATCTTGCGCGCAATGTGATCGCGCGCGACAAGGCGCTCTATCACGGACACGCCGTCGCCGCTGTGGCGGCGACCTCGCCGCTCATTGCCGAAAAGGCCGCCAAGCTCATCGACGTCGAGTACGAAGTACTGCCGCACGTGATGAACGTCGCTGACGCCATGAAAGACGATGCGCCGGTGATCCATGAGGATGTCTTCACTAAAGGCGTCGAGCCAAAACCCGAGAATCCGTCGAACGTCGTGCGCCGCTTCGAGTTCGCAGTCGGTGATTGTGATGCCGGCTTCGAGCAAGCGGAAATTATCGTCGAGGACAACTACAGCACCGAAGCTGTTCATCAAGGGTATATCGAACCGCACGCGGCCCTGGTCAGCATTTCCGAAGACGACATGGCAACGATTTGGTGTTCCAGTCAAGGCCAGTACATGGTGCGAAACTACACCGCCAGCGTTTGCGGGCTGGAAATCTCAAAAATCAGGGTAATTCCCGCGGAAATTGGCGGCGGGTTCGGCGGCAAAACCACTGTTTATCTGGAACCCTTGGGTGTGATGTTGGCGAAGAAAACCGGCCGCCCAATCAAGCTCGTGATGAGTCGCGAAGAAGTTTTCCGCGCGACCGGTCCGACCTCCGGGGGCGTCGGTCATTGCAAACTCGGTGCTAAGAAAGACGGCACGATTGTCGCCGCCGAGCTTACCTTGAAGTACGAAGCCGGCGCTTTCCCGGGTTCGCCGGTGCAGTTTGGGTGCATGGCGGGCCTTGCGCCTTATGCCATCGAGAATGCGAAGGCGGTGGGTTACGACGTGGTTGTCAATCGGCCGAAGGTCGCGGCGTATCGCGCACCAGGCGCGCCCATGGCGGCATTCGCCGTCGAGTCGGCAATGGATGACTTGGCGAAGGCACTGGGGGTGGATCCCATCGAATTGCGCAAGAAAAACGGTTCCAAGGAAGGCACGCAGGCGCACTACGGACCCAAATTTAATCGCATCGGATTTCTTGAAACCCTGGAAGCCGCTGAGTCGCACCCGCACTGGAACGCGCCGCTTGGACCTAACCAGGGGCGCGGTATTGCCTCGGGGTTCTGGTTCAACATCGGAGGGAACTCAAGCGCTAACGTTCATATCAATGAAGATGGCACGGCGGTGGTTGTGACCGGGAATCCCGACATCGGCGGGTCGCGAGCGTCAATGGCTATGATGGCGGCGGAAGTTCTCGGCATGGAGCTCGACAGGGTCAAGCCAATCGTTGGTGACACCTCGCAGGTTGCTTACAGCGATCTGACCGGTGGCTCGCGGGTTACATTCGCGACCGGCAAAGCGGTTATCGAGGCGGCCGAGGATGTGGTTCGACAAATGCGCGAACGGGCCGCGAAGCTCTGGGAAGTCGACGTCGATGTTGTCGAGTGGCAAAGCGGCCACGCCGTATGCATCGCAGGAGGCGATCACCAACCCCTTTCGGTGAAGGATATTGCCAACTCCGCCGGGCGCACCGGCGGACCCATAAGCGGCAAGGCGAGTATCAACGCATCGGGTGCCGGACCCGGTTTTGGAACCCATATTTGCGATGTGGAAGTCGACCCCGAAACAGGGCGCGTTACGGTGGTGCGCTACACCGCGATCCAGGATGCCGGCCGGGCGATTCACCCCAGCTACGTAGAAGGTCAAATGCAGGGTGGCGCGGTGCAAGGGATCGGTTGGGCGTTAAACGAGGAATACATCTATGACGACGACGGCCGAATGGATAACGCCGGATTCCTCGACTACCGGGTCCCCGTGGCCTCTGACTTACCGATGATCGACACCGTCATTGTGGAAGTTCCCAACCCCGGTCATCCGTTTGGGGTGCGCGGAGTCGGCGAGGTTCCGATCGTGCCGCCGTTGGCGGCCGTTGCCAATGCGATTGCCGCCGCGACAGACTTGCGGATGACCGATTTACCGATCTCCCCGCCCAAATTATTGGACGCCATCGATTCGAAATAGAGCTGCAGATGGCGAAGGTCGTTTTACAACAAGGCCTCGCGGACAGCTTCACCGACGGCGAAACCCATTGGGAAATCGATGCCAAGGATGTGCGCGCGCTGATCCGCGAGCTGGACGCAAAATTTCCCGGGATCGGCGAGCAGCTAAACAGTCGCACGGCGGTCGCTATTGATGGTGAGATTTTCCAAGATCCGCTGTTGCAGGCCACGCCAAGCGAGAGCGAAGTCTACTTCCTCCCGATGATCGAAGGCGGCTGACCGTCGCCGATGATGCGCCCTGGCCAGCGTCTTCAATGCCTTTGTTGGTCGATCGCGCTCGATTAGCCCAGGGCATTAAAATTCCGCGCCAACACTGTAGGCGCTGTGCGGGTGGTGGCGAGCGAAGGACTTACTAACAACGCGTCCACATTTCGACTTTGGCAGCAACCACGCCATCAAATTCTCACCGGCAATCTTTCCGATCACCCAGCGTGTGAACTATTCTCACGCAATGGCAAATCGAGCAGAATTTTCTCTCCCGACATTTGCATCGCTCATTTCCTTCCCTCAGCGGGCCAGCTTCGGGTTGATGTTGGTGTTGGTTGTGGCGAGTACCGCGGCGACCCGGGTGGCCTGGGGTGCCGAAAACGAAAGCATTACTGTGCGCTGGGCCGATGACGCCAACAGCGGCGTGGTTCCTAATACTGATCCCGCACCTGTATCCGCGGCGCTAGGCGACGCTTCACCGCGGGCTTTCGCCCAATCGGAATTATGGTCGAGTAAAGCGATTGCCCAACAAGGCGACGGGGAATTCGATCTCGCCGCTGAGAGCTTCGCTAAAGCCTTGCAGATTCGGCGGATCCATGAAGGCTTACATCACCTTAATCACCTACCGCTCATTGAATCTCTAATCAAAGTTCATGAGCAACGTCGCGACTGGAACGGCGTTGATCGCATGTATCGATTGCTGACATGGGTTCACGAACGCGAGAGCTCTGAACAGCAATCCTCGGTGCTTGCCAGGTATGCGCGCTGGCATATTCGCGCTCACCAGCTACCCACTGAGCATCCACCCTACCAACATTTGTTAAATGCCGATGCGGCGTTGACCAAGGCCGTTGCAATCGAAGAATCGCAAGGCGGCGGCAAGGGCGAAGGGGAAGACCGGGATAATGGTCTGGTGGCACTGTTGTACCTGCGGGCGACGGTGGCCTACTACATCGCCGACCACATGACGACATGGAGCGGCGACGCGGTAACCGGTGTAGTGCCAGAGGCGATCATTACGGAGGATTCGCTGGACTGGAGTGATACTGTTTTGCGTCGCAACGTGCTTTTCAAAGCTTTTAACGATGGTGAAGCTGCCCTGGAAAGGGCCCTGTCCCTGGAGCAAGCGTCCAGGGATCCTGGCGCAATCGCCATCGCGCTTGCCTTTCGCGGTGACTGGGAGTTGCTGTTTAACCGCCGTCGCGCGGCGACCAATTACTACGCGCAATCCCAGCGGCATCTAATAGATGCCGGCGATCGCGCGCCTTTTAATTTCAACCTCCCCGTAGCGCTGCCGGCGACGGCCTATTATCGGCGGCAGCGCTCCAAAGCAGCGACGGAGCCTTCGAACTTCGTGCGGGTGCGTTTTGATGTGTCGCCGGCGGGCAAGGTGCGCGAATGGGAGTTTATCGAGGTGCAGCCGCCCGAGGCCAAACATCTCGCCGGGCAGGTTCGAAGGATGTTGAGAACCATGCGTTACCGCCCCCGCCTGCTTGACGGTAAGCCAACGAGGGCCGAAGACGTCGAAGCGCGTTTCGTATTTCCGGCAACCAATTCGGTGCGCGAACCGCAAGGCAATATCTTGTGAGGGCAACCGCACCCATCCTTCTAACGGGCATGTTGGCGCTGTTAACGGCGTGCCAGAGTACAACTGTACGCACCACCAACGTCACCCCGCTATCGCGCGGCGGCGCAATCAGTGCGCCGTTGTCCATCGGAATACACCCGCTCGATCCGGGCATAAAGCACTTAGACCCCGAGCAGGTGAGTAGCACGCCGGGAGTGCGGCGCGCCGAAGCAATCTACATCGCGGAGAAGATTAAACAGACCTTAGCGTCATCGATGACGGCGACCATCAATGTGGTTGTGCCCGAGGTCGTCGATTCAGATCTTTGGGTGGCCGGTGAGATCATTGAATCGAATGGCGCCAGGTTGTCGCTGATGATCCGCGCCGGCGATGCGACCGGCGAAGTGTGGTATGAGAAACGCTATGAGCGCAGCATTAGCCGGCTTGCCTACGACCCAGAGATCCGAGCAACGCAGCAACCTTTTCAAGGCCTCTACAACGAGATTGCTAACGACTTCCGTGCGCATCTCGATCAACTCACGGCGCCAGCGCTCGAGCGCATTAGAACGACGTCGCTGCTCAGTTTCGCAGAAGACTTTGAGCCTCATCTGTTTCCAGATTACATCCAACTCGACCCCGATGGTGTTAAACGGCTTGTTAAGACACCGGCCTCGAGCGATCCCAAGGTGGCGCGAGTGAAGGATATCCGCGCGCGAGACCATCAATTTCACCGGGTGCTGGATCAGACGTTCAGCACTTTCGCTGGACGAATGTCTGAATCCTACGACGACTGGCGGCTCCAGAGTTTTGATGAAACTGAGCGTTTGAGCCAACTTAAGTATAAAGCCCGCGCACGAATGATCGGCGGTGCACTGGCGGCGACCGCTGGGATCGCGGCAGGTGCCAGCGACAGCGGCGTGGTTCGAAGTGCTGGGCTGGGTGCCGGAATTGGCGGCGTTTTCCTCATTAAAAAAGGTATTGAAGTTATCGATGAGGCGAATTTGCCGGCCTTGGTTCTGGCGGAATCCGCGCGCTCTTTCGGAGACAAAGCCGGTACCCTTTTTATCGAACTCCAAGATCGCCAGCTTAAGCTCACCGGCACCGTCGAAGAACAGTATGAGCAGTGGCGCCAGATCCTGCGGGAACTCTCCACGCTTGAGGAAGGAAGCAGCCAATGACGATCAGGCGAGGCGTCCTGGTCTTGCTAGCTTTGTTGCTCGGCGGTTGCACGCAACAGATCGCGATCGAAATGGCGACCGAGCTTCCCGAAGTGGTGGTCCAAGATTCGGGCGTTGGCCTAGAAGTGCTGTTTCTGCCAAGTTTTGTCGAGCATGTCTACCATGAGCGCTCGCCTGAGCGCGGCGAATGGCGGATTGCGAGCGGTAACGCGCAACGTAAAACGTTCTCGCAGGTTTTGCGCACGCAATTCTCGCCCTACTCAGAGGTGGATGTTTCGAACAGCCCTATCGCAAGCGATCTCCGAATAACGCCTTTAATCGAGCAGATGCAATTCGCAATGCCCAGTGAAACGGGTTTCGAGTACTTTGAAGCTTGGGTAAAGTACCGGGTTGAACTTAATCCTCGGGACGGGGTAATTATTCCCGATTGGCATGTCACCGCGTATGGCCGAATCGAACCCGGTCGGTTTACCCGTGATCAGGAAGCGCTTGAACAGGCATTGGCGCTGGCCCTGCGGGATGCCGGCGCCAAACTCGCCACCGAACTCACCGCCTACCAACCTTTGGCACGATGGCTAGCGGCCCGCTCGTAAATTTCGCTGCGCCTATTCTGCGGGCCGGTGGATTGGCTGCGGGTTTGGCGATCATGGGCTGCAACAGCAACACCGTGGTTGATGCACATAGCTTCATGCCGGCGCAAACGCGGGCCGGCGACGCGGTGGTTGTGATTGGTCGCAAGAGTGATCCGCTCAAAGATCCCGATCCGTCCTTCATAGAATGTGTCAACAATTCGCTGCTTGAACAGCAGACCATGCCAGTGGTGAAAGAGCAGAAATTTGTTGACGCAATGTACCCATGGTTCGAGCCCAGTACGGCGCCTCCGGACGTCGGTAGCTTGTCAAAGCTACTCGATAATCAGGCGGTTGCGGGCCGAATGTCGGATATGTCCGTGCGTTACCTGGTGTGGATACGCGGCGATACTGAACGCGTCGATGAGAGTGGTGGGGTGAGTTGCACAGTTGGCCTCGGTGGTGGCGGTTGTTTTGGTTTTAAGAGCTGGGACGACGAGGCTCGCTACGAGGCCTCGATCTGGGATATCACCACTGAGCAGCGGGTTAGCCGCATCGATGCGCAGACCAATGGAACCTCTTACTTGCCCGCCATCATCGTGCCGGTGCCGATGCTGGCACGGGTGCGAGAAACGGCCTGCGCAGCGATGAGCGAGCAGATTGCGAGCCATCTTGTTGGGCCCCCTTAACCAATGCTGCGCCGCAGCGTTGGCTGCTCAAAACCATGCGATGCATAATGCGGCCTCGATCAAAAGCCCCAACTCTGGAGATAGTTGATGAAGATCTCTTGTTTTCACCTGATGCCCTATCGGGATCTTGAGGACGATTTCGACAAGAAATATCACTCGGCGTGGTTCGATTTGCCCTATCACGATGTCGCGGACGCCAACAAGATCACCCAGTACTACAACTGGACACTCGACGAGCTTATCTATGCGGCCGAGAAAGGGTTCGACGGGGTTTGCACCAACGAACATCATCAAAACGCATATGGCTTTATGGTGAACCCTAACATGATGGGTTCGGTTCTGGCTCGCGCCACCAAGGATTTGAACACCGCCATCATTCAAATGGGCGAGACGGCGGTATTCTTGAATCCACCGGTGCGGGTGGCCGAAGAGTACGCCATGCTCGATAGCATCTCTGGTGGTCGCTTAGTGGCGGGATTCCCGGTCGGCTTGGGTGGCGACTTTGCTTACAGCTACGGCTTCGCACCGATGGAGCAGCGCGAGCGCTACCGTGAAGCGCATGACCTGATCAAGAAAGCTTGGACGTCTAGAGAACGCTTTGCATGGAACGGCAAGTACTACCAGTTACCCTGGGTCAATATTTGGCCGCGACCCAACCAGGAGCCGACGCCACCGATCTGGGTGCCCGGTAACGCGAGCCCAAGCACCTGGGATTTTGTGACCGCCAATAATTACTGCTACTGCTATCTGACATACTTTGGCGCTAAAGGCGCACATCACATTGTTGACGGCTACTGGAACAAGGTTGAGGAAGCGGGCCTCGACGATAATCCCTACCGCATGGGATTCTTGCTGCCGGTCGGTGTTTCCGAATCTGATGAGAGCGCCCAAGAAGAGTACGGGCGTCACATTGAATACTTCTATCACAAGCTACTGCACATGCCCCTGCAGTATCTAATTCCGCCGGGGCACATGACCTACTCAAGCCTCAAGCACATGTTGGTCAACAAGCCGTTTCCGGCGTACGACGAATTTAACAAGATGAGTTTTCCTGAATTTGAAGAAAACGAATATCTGGTGACCGGCAGCGCCGCTACCGTTGTGGAGAAGATCACCCGTATCGTTAAGCGGCTGCGGGTCGGCAACTTGATGATCCTGCCTCAGTTCGGATCGATGTCTCACGAGCAGACCAAGACCAACATTGATCGAATTGCAGCCGATGTTCTTCCCCACCTTCGCGGTATTTGGGACGACGAAGGCTACGTTAATCATTGGTGGCCCGAGAAAGCGCAACGCGCCCGCCACCTGGAAGCGGCTTAGCCGGGGACATCGTTATGGCTGACTATCGTACTGAGACGTTCAAAGTCTTAAACGGTCACTTGGACATGGCCGTTAATATTGCTGGCTCTGGCGAGCCGATCGTTTACCTGCATTCTGCCGGTGGCTTCTATTGGGATGATTTTCTCCAAGGCCTATCGGAAAAATACACCGTTTACGCGCCTCATTTTCCAGGCACGGCGCCTGGCGACCCCGATGCAATTTCGAAGCTGGAGCATATTTGGGATGCGGTCATTGCCTATGAAGATCTGCTCGATGCCATAGGTTTAGAGCAGGTCACTTTGATGGGGCATTCCTTTGGAGGCTTACTCGCCGCCGAAGTCGCCGCGCAATGTCGCGATCGGATCAAAAAACTCGTCCTCATTGCGCCTGCCGGTTTGTATCGCGAAGACACACCCTACACTTGCGCCGATTGGTGCTCACTGGATTTCGACGAAATTATGGAAGTCCTTTTCTATGACAAGGAACATCCTCGTGTAGCGCGCCGCATGGCACGACCAGAAGGCGAAGCGGGCGACCTCTGGGATCTCGAATTTATCTGGACCCTAGGCTGCACCGGTAAGCTGATCTGGCCGATCCCAGATAAAGGCCTGCGGAAACGGATCCACCGCGTGACCGCGCCGGTGCTGGTCGTGTGGGGCGAGAACGATAAGCTAATCCCACCGGTCTACGCCGAGGAATTCTCCAACAAATTGCCCAACGCCGAAGTTGCATTGTTTCCGAAATGCGGCCACGAGCCGCCTTTGGAAGCCTGCGAGGAGCTTACAGAAAAAGTCGAATCATTCCTCGCAGCCTAACAATCGTTACGCAACATGACCGAAGGGGGCTTTACGCCCCCTTTCTTTTGAGCCCGTCGATCATCTAAGCCGTGCCTTTTGAGCGCAGTGTGCGAATGCTGAGTATCGCAAGACCGGTGAGGATCAATAACACGCCGGTTATTTCGCTGGCGTTGAGCCGCTCACCAAGGTGATAGGCACTAGAGAGGATGGCGATCACCGGTATGACTAAGGTCGTCATGCCCGTCGCGCCAGCAGTTAGGTGCCTTAACAAATACACCCAGATTAACCAGCCAAGACCTGTCGATACGAATGATGTAAAGGTCAGCGCTATCAAAAATTGATTGGTCCACGTGACCGGTGGCTCTGCCCGCAGTGCGGAGATCCCAAACAAACCCATGGCACCAATCGCCATCTGCCAGCCCGCAATCTGGAGCAGATCAATAGCGCCACGTTGATGCATCCAACGGATCATGACCGCACCGGCCGCCCAAAACCAAGCGCCGGCGACCGCGATAAGGCTACTCTTAACCGCACCCTGTAACGCCCAAGGCTGCACAATTGTTACCAACCCGAGTCCGGCGAAGGCTAATGCAATCCACTGCGCGGTCCGCATGCGCTCATTAAGGAGCAGGCCGGCCAGTAGCAGCGTCCAAAACGGCATGGTGTAGAACAGGATGGACGTGCGCGCAGCGGAGCCTTCGACCAGCGCCCATTGCGAACAGCCAACCAAACCGGCGGTATTGATCAGACCAAGGAGCGCGAGTTCTGGAAACCGGTTTGGTAACAAACGCCGCCCAGTTAAGGGTAAGGCAAGCAGGAGCGCGGAGGACCCGAGCAAACTGCGCAGAGCGGCAAAGAAAAACGGGCCGGAATCGTAGGAGCCGAGTTTCAGAAAAACCCAGCTATAGCCCCAGATCAGCGAAAGCACCACGAAAGAAAAGGCAAGCGTTGCACGCCCTGGCATGAGAAATACTGAGGTTGGCCTGGAGACAAAGATTGTAAGCGCTGATGGCGCGGTTACACTAATCGAGGTACCGGCCCGGGTACTGACTGCGGGGAGATAGAGAATGAGTGCGTCGCAAGCGGAAATGATCGAGACGTTTGCCGAGGTGTTGGCACTTTGCGGCGTCAATGAAACACAGAAAGTCGCCGTGCTAACCGAAGGTAATATTGCGCAGGATTATTCCGAAGCCTTTCTAGCCGCTGCTGAGCGCTGTCGCGGCGAGGCCGTGCGCGTGAACGTGGCCGCCACCTCCAATGCTGGAGCCGAAGCTCGAATTGCCGACCTCGGTAGCAATGCGCTTGGCGACGATGCCAGTGCGATGGCGACACTGAAAGAGGCTGATATGGTCGTCGATCTCATGTTGCTGCTGTTCTCTAAGGAACAGATCGAGATCCAACAGGCCGGTGCCCGCATGCTTATGGTTGTCGAACCCTTTGAGATCCTCAAACGCTTAATGCCGACCACGCGGATGCGCGAACGGGTTGAGCTTGCCGAGGCGCGGATTGCGGCTGCCAAGATCTTAAGGTTCACCAACGACGCCGGAACGGATGTGAGCTACGAACTTAAGCAGTTCAGCGGTCCGCCACCGCAGTGCATTCTCACCGAATATGGTTACACGGATACGCCCGGGCGCTGGGATCACTGGCCGAGCGGGTTTCTGGCTTCAACCGGTACCCCCACCGGCGTGGACGGCACCGTTGTCATGGACGTTGATGACATCGTTCTTCCTTGGAAGGAAAAGCTGACTTCACCCATAACATTCGAAATTAAGGACGGTTATGTTAAGGGTATCTCGGGCGGTGACGATGCCCGGCGCCTTAATGACTACATGGCCGATTTTGAGGATCCGCGGGCCTACGCGGTTTCGCATATTGGCTGGGGTCTCAATGAAAACGCGCGTTGGGAAGTTGATATCCCCGGTATCGCCATGGACGCCCGTGCCTACTACGGTAATGTATTGTTCTCTACGGGCCCGGATACTGAATTTGGTGGATCCAACGACACGCCTTGTCACCTTGATTTGCCCATGAGGAATTGTTCGTTGTGGCTCGATGACGAACTGATCGTGAAACAGGGGCGGGTGATTCCCGCAGACATGCAACCGCAACAACAATCCTAAGAGGCCAACCGATGATCAACGGCATTGGTAAACCCGTTCGTCGCAAGGAGGACGGACGGTTCCTGCAAGGCCAAGGGCGCTACACAGCCGACGTTAATTTCGACGACCAACTCCACCTCGCAGTGCTGCGCGCACCGGTCGCCCATGGAAAAATCAATTCAATTGATACCCGGGCCGCCGCCGCTCTGCCAGGTGTTGTGACGGTCATCACTTGCGACGATCTTGAGAAGGCAGGGTACGGCGAAATGCCATGTGTAACGCCGACTTTTAATGTCGACGGCAGTAAACAACATCTGCCACCGCATTGGATTTTGGCCAAGGATAAAATGGCGTACTTCGGCGAACCGGTGGTCGCGGTTGTTGCAGAAACTCGGCTAATCGCTAAAGACGCCGTTGAGCTTATTGAACTCGACTACCAAGATTTACCCGCCGTGCCTTCGATTTCATTGGCGGCTGAAGAAGGCGCACCGCTGGTCTGGGATGATGTTCCTGGCAACCAAGCCTGTCACTGGGTTTTCGGAGACAAAGCGGCAATCGATGCAGCTTTCAGCGAGGCTGCTCATGTGGTGTCACTTGACGCCGTGCAGAACCGGCTGACTCCGAGCGCCATGGAGCCGCGTTCGGTCGTTGCTGACTACGATCCGGGGAAGGATACCTATACGGTTTACCTCTCAAACCAGAATCCGCATATCGAGCGGATGATCACCTGTCGGACCACCATGCCTTTTCTGGAGGAGTATCAGCTGCGCGTTATCGCGCCCGATGTTGGTGGTGGCTTTGGTTCGAAATCTCCTCAATATTCGGAGAACTACCTGTGCCTGTATGCGGCAAAGCTAACGGGCAAGCCGGTGAAGTGGGTGGGGGAGCGCAGCGAATCGTTTGTCTCCGACACACACGCTCGAGATCATGTCACGCAAGCTTCGATGGCGGTTGCCGCGGACGGCAAGATCCTTGCGATCAAGAGCGCCCACCTAGCTGATCTTGGCGCCTACTCGGCGATCTTTGGACCGTTGGTTCCAACCGTGCTCTACGCCACCATGCTCAGTGGTGTCTATACCGTTCCGGCGGTCTATGCCGAATGTAAATTGATGTACACCAACACCGTTCCGACCGATGCCTATCGTGGCGCAGGGCGCCCAGAAGCCGCTTACACCGTTGAGCGCTTGGTCGAACTCGCCGCTGAGGCGGTAGGGATCGACGCCATCGAAATGCGCCGGCGAAATTTCATTCCCGCCGACGCATTTCCGTACCCCACGTGTACCGGGCACACCTACGATTCTGGTGATTATCACCAATGCTTGGATAAAGCGCTGAAGGCCATCGATTACGACGGCTTTGCCGAGCGTCAGCACGCGGCTGCCGCCGAGGGCAACTTCCGGGGAATTGGTATGTGTGTCTATACCGAAGTTGCGGGTGTCGGTCCGTCGCAACCAGCGGTAATGATGGGTTCGGAAATCGGCTTCTATGAGGTGACTACGGTGCGCGTTAATCCGGACGGCAGCGTAACCGTGATCACTGGTGCGCATAGCCACGGGCAAGGGCACGAAACCTCGTTCGCCCAAGTTGTCGCAGACAAGCTTAATGTGCCGCTCGAATCGGTCACGCTAATCCATGGTGATACGGGCGAGGTTCCGTATGGCACTGGCACCTTCGGTTCGCGCTCGATTAGTTTGGGTGGCGGCGCTTTGGTTTTGAGCCTCGACAAAGTCATTATTAAATGCAAAAAGATCGCGGCGTTCGCGCTTGAATCGACGCCTGACAAAATCGATTTCATTGATGGGTTTTTTAAGGTCAAAGATTCCGACCGCATCATGGCTTTTCAGGAGATTGCCAACCTCGCCTATGTCCCGGGAGCGAAGTTTCCTATCGAGGAACTGGAACCAGGACTTGAGGAAACCAGTTTCTTCGACCCACCCAATAACACCTTCCCTGGCGGTTGCCACATCTGTGAAATAGAAATCGATGCAGACACCGGCAAGCCGTCGATAGTCAACTACGTAGCGGCAGATGATTTTGGCGTGGTGATAAATCCGATGATTGTCGATGGCCAAGTCCATGGCGGTTTGGCGCAGGGTATCGGCCAGGCGTTGTTCGAACACACGATCTTTGATCAAGACACCGCGCAAATGTTGACGGGCTCCTTCTTGGACTACTGCATGCCGCGAGCCGACGATCTGCCGAGCTTTACGGTGCAGACGATCGAGAACACGACGCCCTCAAACCCACTGGGCGCCAAAGGGTGCGGAGAAGCCGGTGCGATAGCGGCTCCCGCTGCCGTCGTGAACGCGATCTGCAATGCCCTGAAGCCGCTCGGCGTTAATCATATTCCGATGCCCGCCACGTCCGAGAAAATCTGGCTTGCGATCAACGCGGCGCGTTCACGGATCGGATAAGGAGTTTTGCCCCACCGCTTGTGGCCTTAGTGGGATACTCAACCTTAAGCAAATCAGCCCTGGAGTATTCCCGATGCAGGACGCACGCCCCCTCGACCTTCATCATCAGCAAACCGATTTTTCTGACCGTTTTGCATTTGCGTTTACGAAATTCTTAAGATTTTTCGCCGATGTTTTTTTTGCCAAGCGTTACGGACACCGGGCGGTTGTGCTGGAAACGGTAGCAGGCGTTCCGGGCATGGTGGCAGGGACGCTTCAGCATCTAAGGTCGCTGCGCCGGATGGAATCCGACCACGGTTGGATCAAGACCCTGCTCGATGAGGCAGAAAACGAGCGCATGCATTTAATGACGTTCATTCATATCGCTAAGCCATCTCGTTTCGAACGCCTGCTCATCCTTGCGGCACAGGGCATTTTTTATAATTTATTTTTTGCGATCTATATCTTCTCGCCAAAAACGGCGCACCGGATTGTGGGTTACTTCGAAGAAGAGGCCGTTGTCAGCTACACGGAGTACCTTCGCGGCATTGATGCCGGGGTGTACGAAAACGTGCCTGCGCCGTCGATCGCTATCGACTATTGGGAGCTCGCACCCGACGCCAAACTCAAAGATGTTGTCGCGGCTGTTCGCAACGACGAGGCGCATCACCGCGATGTTAATCATGAGTTCGCCGACGAGTTGGCAATGCGCTAGAACACCACAGGCTAGGCCACGCCATTGGCTTTGGGAACCGACCGATGCGCTGATCTGGTTAGTTCGTTTCTACTCGCTGAAGAGTCTCAGCTACCCAAAATGCCGTCGGTTCGCAACGATGCGAGATCGTGGTCTGATAAACCAAGCTCATTTTGCAAAACTTCGTGAGTATGCGCGCCGAGTTCAGGTGCTAACTGCATAGGTACTGCGCTTTCTGACATGCGCGCTGGCCAGCCCAGCAAAGTAATATGATCGTCGCCCCGCGGAAGCTGATGAACGAATTCGCGCGCGTTCAGATGCGGATCTTGAAAAAGATCTTTGGTATCGAGAACGGCGCTCGCAGGGATCCCAGCGCCCGCTAGGGTTGCCATGGCCTCGTGTTTCGTATGCTGGGCCATCCACTCGTCGATTATCGATTTCAAAGCGCCAGCATTTTCACGCCGCGCCTTTAAGTCTTTAAACCGATCGTCGGTCGCCAACTCGCTTTGTCCCATCGCTTCACAAAAAAGTGGCCAATGTTGCGGCATGACCACCATTACGTAGACATAATCATTCGGCCCAAATGGTTTACAGGCAAAAAGCGATATCGTCGGATCTAAATCGTTTCCCAAACGCGGCGCGGCCTTGGTGCCATTGTGAGAGCCAAAAGCAATCATGGTTCGCATAAAGTAGGTGGCGGATTCTTGCATTGACAACTCGATGCGTTGTCCCTTGCCCTCTTTAAGCTTTTGCACGTACGCGCCGGTGATTGCCAGTGCCATCTGCAGCCCAGCGCCCGAATCACCGATGGTCGGCCCTGGCCTCATCGGCGGACCGTCGGGCTCACCGGTTACCGAAAGCGCGCCAGCAGCGGCTTGGGCGACCATGTCAAAACACTTGTAATTGGCGTAGGGTCCGGAGAGACCAAACCCTTTAATTTGCGCGTAGATGATTTCAGGGTTGACGGATTTGATGACCTCGTAGCCAATATCAAGCTTCTCCACGACCCCAGGCCCAAAATTCTCCACAAAGACGTCGAATTTGGGTGCCAGTTGCAACAGTATGTCGCGACCGCGCGGCTCACGCAGGTTCAGTTCCACGCTACGCTTATTGCTGTTCCAGTTAAAAAAGTACTCCGATCCCTCGGCAAAATCCTGCTTAACGTTGCGGCCTGGATCGCCCTGTCCGGGCGGTTCAATCTTGACGACGTCGGCACCCATCAAAGCTAAAGACTGCGTGCAGGATGTCCCGGATTCCCACTGCGTGAGATCTAGAATTCGAAGGCCGGTAAGAGCGGGCATGGGCGTCTCCTTTGCTTGGTTTCCGCGCCAGCGAGAGGACCTTCGCGATTGACAAGCGTTACACTTGGAGCGCTCAGAGTATTGGCCCGACTCTGCTTTTGGCAATCCACGGATGTTTGGGACCCGTAAAGGCTAAACAATTATGACTGAAACGGTAACCGGTGGCTGCGGGTGTGGCGCGGTCCGCTACGAATTTTGCGACGAACCTGTTCTGACACTCAATTGTCATTGTCGCGATTGTCAGCGCGCCAGTGGCAGCGCCTATGGCTCGTTCCTTATCGTCTGGCAAGCGACCTTTAAAATGCTTGGCGCCACGCCGAAATACTACGCCAAGGTGTCCGATGGCGGTAATGCGGTTGAGCGTGGATTTTGCGCCGAATGCGGCTCGCCGGTGACCATTTTGGAGCCTCACCGGCCGAAGTTAATATTCCTCCATGCGGGGAGCCTCGATGATCCGAGCCAGCATCAGCCAGCAATGGATATCTTCACCGAGAGCGCCCATGCATGGGATCTGCTCGATCCCAATCGGGAAAAGTTTCCGGGCATGCCCCCGGTCCCAGATGATCTTGGTACCTAGAGACACTCGCCACCGCCGGATGATGAAGTTCAAACGCGGACAGCGCATACCGAGATCGAGAAACGCTTTGGCACTTAAGGTATGCCAACAAGCGTGCTTTTGATTGGACCAGGACTGGGTTCGGTGGGACCTGCCGTACTGCGTGTCTTGCGAACCCTTTCTTTAATGATTTTGCTTTGTTGAGAAGGAATTACTATGCCTGTCTACTCTGCCCCCGTCGATGACACCCTTTTTATCCTCAATGAAGTATTGGCGATCGAGCAGTACAGTGGTTTACCAGGTTTCGAGGACACCAGCGAAGATGTTGTCGAAGCGGTGCTGCGCGAAGGCGCTAAGTTCGTCGAGGAGGTTTTACAACCTCTCAATGCCTCAGGTGATGAACACGGATGTATCAGAAATGACGACGCCAGCGTCACGGCCCCTCCAGGGTTCAAGGACGCTTACCTGCAATTCTGCGAGGGGGGGTGGCTAGGTCTGGCTCAAGATCCTGAATTCGGCGGACAGGGATTACCTCATGTCTTATCGACCGCGTTTGAGGAATATAGCGCTGCCGCCAATATGGCTTTCACCATGTATCCAGGACTGACCCAAGGAGCGATCGCCGCTATCCAGGCCGTAGGCTCGCAGCAGCAGCAAGCTGAGCTTATTCCCAACATGGTCAAAGGTCGCTGGACCGGCACCATGAATCTTACCGAGCCTCATTGCGGCACCGATTTAGGGCTGCTGCGAACCAAAGCGGAGCCGCAGACCGACGGCTCCTACAAAATCACGGGCACCAAAATCTTCATATCCGCGGGTGAACATGATCTCAGCGAAAACATCGTTCACCTGGTACTCGCCAAGATGACCGATTCGCCAGACACGATCCGCGGCATATCGTTATTCATTGTGCCGAAAATCCTGATTAACGAAGATGGTTCCCTCGGTGAGCGCAACGCGGTGAGCTGTGGTGCTATCGAAGAAAAAATGGGCATCCACGGAAATTCAACCTGTGTCATGAATTACGATGGCGCCACTGGCTATCTGATCGGCGAGAAAGAAAAAGGCATGCGCGCGATGTTCATTATGATGAATGCGGCGCGCCTCGGTGTGGGGATGCAGGGTTTGGCCATTTCTGAGGTGGCCTATCAAAATGCAGCCGCCTATGCCCGTGATCGGCTTCAGGGCCGCTCGTTGAGTGGGCCCAAGAACGCAGATGGGGCGGCCGATCCGATCATCGTCCATCCCGATGTTCGTCGAATGTTGCTCAATGCCAAAGCGTTCAACGAAGGCGCGCGCGCGTTGGCGATGTGGGTCGCGCTACTGGTTGATCTTAGCCACAGTGCGCCGGATGAGGACGCCCGAACCAATGCAGATGATCTGGTTGGTTTACTGACGCCGGTGGTTAAAGCGTTTTTTACCGACAAAGGTTATGAAAATGCAACCAATGCGCAGCAATGCTTGGGAGGCCACGGCTATATTCGGGAGTGGGGCATGGAGCAGTTCGTTCGTGACGCCCGGATCGCGATGATTTACGAAGGTACCAATGGTATCCAGGCGCTCGATCTTGTCGGTCGTAAACTGGCAAGGAACGGTGGACGCGCGCTCCGAAGTTTTAGCAAAACCGTCGCCGATTTTGTGGCCGAACACAGTGAAGACGAGACCTTAAAACCCTACACCGATGCGTTGGCGCAAGCGGCGAACGATCTCGAAAGCGCGACGCGATGGCTTATGGGCAATGCGCTCACCAATGCCGATAACGCCGGTGCGGCCTCCGTGCCTTATCTAAATTTAATGGCTTATGTCGCACTGGGTTACGTTTGGTCACAAATGGCAGTGAGCGCAACGAAAGCACTGGCCAAGGGCACTGAAAACGAAAGCTTCTATCAGAATAAGCTGGCAACCGCCGACTATTTTTTCTCGCACATGATTGCGGAGACGGCATTGCAGCGCACGCGGATAGAAGCGGGGTCTAAAAACTTGATGGCCCTCGATGCAGCAGCGTTCTGAGCCAAGCTGCCGCGCGCGGCGTGGCGGCCTGCTCCGCGCTCTCGTTGACTTATGCGTGACAAGTATGGAGCGTGCTGGGTTTTGCTTAGTCGAACCTCTGATGTTCAAGCCCTATGGAGCTATCGCGGCGTGGATTGATGGCCTACTCGTCCACCTCGCCCGGTAGTTGCCGCAGTTGCTCAGCGTTTTCGCGGGTCGAGTGCCGCGAGACTGGCTAAAGCGCGTTGTCTTGCTTGAACATCCGCTTCGCCCGTGCTCGCTGCCGCCACCAAGGCGTTTACCTTGAGCCCACGTGATTGAAGTCAATCAGGGATAAGCGCACTTGGATACGGCGCCAATGCCCCATTGCGAAAAAGTCACCGCGGCAGGCCAGAATTAACTCAATCGGGCGGTCTTTGACGCGCTAAACCACTAGCGAGCCGTATAACCACCGTCCACGGCAAGGGTTGTGCCGGTGGTGAACGATGACGAGTCCGATCCTAACCACACCACTGCATTTGCGATCTCCTCGGGTTCGCCAAGGCGGCCCATTGGTTCGTTCTGCTCTAACTTGCTGGCAAAACCCGGGTAGTCACGATCGGCGGAAGCGACCATGTTGGTTTTTATCCCGCCGGGACAAACGGCGTTGACACGAATTCCGGATTTGGCGTATTCCAAAGCCACGCTTTTGGTCATACCCACGACGCCGTGTTTTGCCGCACAGTAGGCGGAGGCACTGTGCGTGCCCACCAGTCCGGCGGCGGATGCGGTGTTGATAATGCTGCCGCCACCTGTTTCGCGCATGACATTAATTTCGTGCTTCATACAAAACCACACGCCGGTGAGATTCGTTGCAATCACCTGGTGATAGTCCGCATCGGGGTATTCACTAATGCGGGCCATTGGACCTGCAATACCGGCGTTGTTGAAAGCAATATCGAGCGTGCCAAAATCGTCCGCGGCTTTACGAACCGCTTTCCCGACTTCGACTTCATCGGCGACATTGAGTTTGAGTGCTACAGCGCTCCCGCCACCATCGGTGATGAGCTTCACGGTCTCCTCGCAGCCCTCGAAATTCAAATCCGTAACCAGAACTTTGGCACCTTCACGTGCCAAGGCCAAGCTTGCGGCGCGCCCGATCCCAGAACCTGCGCCGGTGACAAATCCCACTTTACCTTCACATTGCCCACTCATCGAATGTCGCCTCTAAGTCCTGTGTTAACGAGGCGGCAAGTATAAGAGCCCTGCTGGAGAATAGGCGAGGCTTAGGTGCAGCGGGAAACCTTACGAATATGGTTCATGCTGATTTTGTGTTCATGATCATGCGCGGTTAAGTACTGTGCTTCCAGCAGATAAGCCAACCCTTCGAGCTCCGCCATGCACTGGGCATTCTCATCTTCGTCATACTGATACTGCAGAAAATGCACTAATTCGTGGAGCAGCACGCCCTTGCCTTGCGCCGAATTGAGGTCGAGCGAGTCCAGCAAGTAGACGGCACGCTCGTTGAAGTTGTAGAGCCCGAAGATACGCATTTTTTCTGGATCAACCGCTTTAGGTAGATCTTCACCGAATGCCAGCTTTGCCATTTGGAGCGAGGAAACCCGCTTCACGCCAGGCACATCGTCGATATTGTGTTGAAACTGCGAGTTGTCATTGAGCCATCGCAGCAGATCGCCCGTTAATTGGGTATCGCTGTGGTAGGTAAATTGCTCGCCCACATCGTGGTGATGGTGAGGCTGATAGGTTTTCGAGAACGAGTAGCCGGGTTCCGGCGTCGGTGATTCGGCAAAGCTTGGGCCCGCCAATAAAGAAGCCGCTAGCGCCATTACCGAGACAACATTAGCTTTGCGTTTGTCTTGAACCCGCCGCACGCCTGAGAGGAAGTCGGCGCGCCGGTCTTCTTGGATTTCAAAGTTATTAGCTTCGGCGTACTTTATGAGGTGATAAAAAGCGATCGGGTCATCGCTTTCCATACCACGCTCGTAAACCAGCGTTTGCACCCCGTTAATAACGCACGGGTGAGCGAGCGCCTGCTTTTTGACCTCATTGCCGCATAGTTTGCTGATCCAACTCAGCAAAACACCTTGATGCGGGCTCTTCAGGGTGGCGGCGAAAGATTGATACTCAACAGTCATAGTTCAGACGCAATGATTGCGATCAAATCTCGTATCGGTACGGCAGGCGAAAACTATAGCCACCGAATGTGACCCAGGTCTCCTTGTGCGCTTAGCCCGTAATTAGGCTGTTGACGATCGGCATTTTGTTAGTAAGTGATTGAAACCTGGGTAGTCCTCCGCGCTAAGCAGCGTGCGTCTGGCGCCACCGCCAAAACGCTTGTGATCATTCAAATGGCGGGCGGTGAGAGCCGGATTGGTGAT
>JBCCEV010000031.1:0-30040 GCA_039030125.1 Pseudomonadota bacterium
GCCCAGATAGCGGCCGCGCAGGAGAATGCGGCCGGTTTCATGGTCGCCTGGAATCAGATCCACCGCTGGCAGTACATGGGCTACAAAGTGGACGCTTTGACCATGACCTATGTGAAACCCGTAACCGATCGGATCCCGGCTGATCCCGACGACGGGCTTCACGGCGGCGGTTCGGTCACCCGCCAGCTACAACAGTTCTATCACCGCGTTTACCTAAGCAAACTCGCGTGGCTCGGCACGCAAGACTACCGGGTGGATGTTCCCGACAGTGATACGCAATTTTTTAAAGACTATATGGAATTCTTGGCACCCTTCGACGTCAAGGGCACGAGCTTCGTGGTCGAGCGTAACCTCGATCCGCATGCTGACGATCAGGTCAATATCTATTCACCCACCGAGCGGCGGGTACGGCGGTTCTCAGCCAAGGAGCGTGCCGATAGCTTCATGGGGTCAGAAGGCACCCTTGACGATTTCGAAGGTTTTTCTGGACGCGTGCTCGACTACCAGTGGCGCTACCTGGGCGAGCGGCGCGTACTCTATGTCGCGGACACGAAACAAAAGATATCGCAGGGCTTCGGCCCGTACAGCCGCGTGCCGCAGGACCGCTGGCAGATCCGTAACTGCTACGTCGTTGAGCTTAAGTCTGTTTGGGACGGTCATCCTTATGCGGCGCGCGTTTTGTTCATCGACAAGCAAACACATGCGATTGCCTACTCGATGATCATCGATTACGAGGACCGCGTTTGGAAAACCTTGCACACCTTGATGCGCGGTCCGCTTGACCCGCGCGATCCCGAATTTGAGCAATCGGTCGCGAGCTGGCGAGGCTCATTCATTATCGACCTGAACAGCAACAACTCAACGATCGTGCGGGCGATGAGCGACACCATCCACCCTGGCCTTAAACCTTCGCAGATAAAGCGCGTATTTAGCGTGTCTAATCTGGCGTCCGGACGCTAATCACGGCCACCGAGGGTTCAAGATTGTGCTTGCAACAACCTTGATCGAATAATGAAGCGCACGCCCTCGGGTGCTTCGAGTGAAAAGCCGCTGCCCCGCCCTGGAACAAGGTCGACGGTGAGGTGGGTGTGTTTCCACTGTTCAAATTGCGAAGCACTCATGTAGAACTCACAGCCTTCGATTTCGCCCAAACGAACATCGCTATTGCCGGTTTTGAACTCCCCCGCCGGATAGCACATCGGGGCGCTGCCATCACAACAACCCCCGGATTGGTGAAACATGAGGTCGCCATGAGACGCCTGCAGCTGCCGCACCATGGCGGAGGCTGCAGGCGTGATATCGACACGCGATATGTCGTCTGCCACGGCGATTAGAAGAAACCCATCGCTTTAGGGCTGTAACTCACCATCAAGTTTTTGGTTTGTTGATAGTGATCAAGCATCATTTTGTGCGTTTCGCGACCGATCCCGGACTGTTTGTATCCGCCAAAGGCGGCGTGCGCCGGATAGACGTGATAGCAGTTTGTCCAGACCCGCCCGGCTTTGATGCCGCGACCCATGCGGTAAGCGCGCGCGCCGTCGCGTGACCAAACGCCAGCGCCCAAGCCGTATAGGGTGTCGTTCGCGATCTCAAGCGCCTCGGCTTCATCCTTAAACGTCGTTACCGCAACGACTGGACCAAAAATTTCTTCCTGAAAGCACCGCATCCGGTTGTTGCCTTCCATCACCGTGGGCTGAACATAAAAACCGCCCGCCAGTTCACCGTCATGCTTGAGGCTGTCACCACCGGCCAGCACGTTGGCACCTTCTTCACGGCCGATGCCGATATAGCTCATGATTTTCTCGAACTGATCGTTCGAGGCTTGAGCCCCGATCATTGTGGTCAGATCCAACGGGCTGCCCGTTTGGATTTTCGCGACCCTCTCTAGCGCCCGCTCCATGAACTTCTCGTAGATTGACTCTTGAACCAAGGCGCGCGAGGGGCAGGTGCACACTTCGCCTGAGTTCAATGCAAAACTCGTGAATCCTTCGAGAGCCTTGTCGAAGTAGTCATCATCCTCATTAAGCACGTCTTCAAAGAAAACGTTGGGAGATTTCCCGCCAAGCTCCAACGTAACCGGAATAATATTTTCCGATGCATATTGCATGATGAGACGCCCGGTCGTGGTCTCGCCGGTGAACGCAACTTTAGCGATCCGCGGATTTTGCGCCAAGGGTTTGCCAGCTTCGACGCCGAAACCATTGACGATATTTAAAACGCCGGGAGGCAGCAGATCGGCGATCAACTCCATGAGGACCATCACGCTCATCGGCGTCTGCTCGGCGGGCTTGAGCACAATACAGTTGCCCGCCGCGAGGGCCGGAGCAACCTTCCAGATAGCCATCAAAATGGGGAAGTTCCAGGGAATGATTTGACCCACCACGCCCAGTGGTTCGTGGAAGTGATAGGCGATGGTATCGTGATCGATTTCGGAAAGAGCGCCCTCTTGCGCCCGAATGCAGGATGCAAAATAGCGTAAGTGATCGACGGCAAGCGGCAGATCCGCGGCCATCGTTTCACGCAAGGGTTTGCCATTATCGAGTGTCTCGATAATTGCCATTGCCTCAAGGTTGGACTCGATTCGATCGGCGACCTTGAGCAAAATCGACGCCCGTTCCGCCGGCGCTGTCAGGCCCCACGCGTCGCTGGCTTTATGGGCTGCGTCGAGCGCAAGATCGATATCCTGAGCGCCTGAGCGCGCGATTGTCGTGATCACGTTGCCAGTTACGGGGGTAATATTGTCGAAGTACTTGCCTTCGACGGGCTTGACCCAATCACCGCCAATAAAGTTGTCATACGTTTCACGAATACCGAGTGACTCCTTGGCTCGCTCAAGGGCTTGGGCAGAAGTCATCGCAACTGGTTGGTCCATATTCTCTCTCCGAATTTTTAAGTTCTATGGGCGTGCCACATGCGCACAAACGCGTGGCTCAATGCACAACGCTCGACAGCGGCGCCTCGGCTTCTTTGCGCGATTTTGTCATATGGTGGATGTAACAGTTAAGCAATTCAGAAGCCTGCTTGACGAATGACCGGGTAGCGGAACAGCTCGCCCCTTCGTGCGCGTTGAGCTTTTGCACCAAACGCTGGGCGACCAATAGTTGGCTCGGGTCTCCGTCGTGAATCGCCAGGGCTAAAACTTTCAGGGCGCTGGCGAGCGTCGCTTCAAAGTCTTGCTGTGATTCGAGACCCATAAAAATGCACTCCCCCGATTAAGGACCCGATTCGCGCTTGCGGCACGTTAACGCTGGCGACAGCATAGAACGGGTCATTGCTAATGTAAATGCGAATCATTATCATAACGGGCAGATATAGATAGCCTGGTCATTCGTCATGCCTCGACAGTTCGTTCTCGCCTCACTTCTCGCCGCTTCGCTGCTGCTCATTCTAGCCAACCCCGTTCACGCTCAAATCGTTGAAAACGGCTTGATCGGAAACACCGATTACGACGGCTGGGACGGCCTTGGCAGCGTCCCCGGCTACGGCTTCGGCACCGCCTGGGCGACCCCGCTTACCGCTTTCGAAGCGGGCTCCGGCGACGCCGCACTTGACCGCATTGCCGGTACCCATTATTCCGCCTCGGTATCACTGTACTCCTTCAGCAGTAATACGGATTTCTCAGTGATCGACGAAAGCGCGATTTCAGGGCTTGAAACGGTCGTTTTCTCGATTCAAACCTGGCTCGCAGGTGATGAAATCACCGGCCCGGTCGCGCTCGCCGGCCTCCCCCAACTCAGCCATGACGGCACTGGCCCCCAGAATCTCGCTGCGGACTTTGATTTCTTCAGCGATGGTGGTCCGCCAGTCTTCTTTGCTGGCAGCTTATTCGAGACCGTGGTGTATACATTCCAGTGGGATCTCACCGACCTAGGGATCACCGAGTTCAATATCGACTGGAATCACCAAGTTCACTCGGGCGTCATCGCGCTGCAACTAGAGCAAAGCGATACCTTCAGCCTCGCTACGGCCACCGTCGTCCCACTGCCAGCGGCGGCCTGGATGTTGATGTCGGGGCTGCTCGGATTGGTGGCAATCCGCCGCAGGTCCGCCACCATCTAACACTCGCGGGTCCCAACTCGCCTCGTTACCCACCCGGTCCGGCTCCAGGACCGGGCGCCAGCCCTGGGGCTGGCGCTCTCGCTGATTGAAAAAATTAATAATACGAATAGCTATTATTAATTTTACGATGGTTAGCAAGTCGCCTAATATTCTCTACCGATATTAAGGCGTCGGCCTCGACGCTACCTAGAAAAACCACTACCAACGCGAGAGGAAATTGTTCATGTCCATGATTAACAAGACGATCCCGGATTTTTCCGTGGAGGCTTTCCACAACGGCGAGTTCAAAACCGTGTCTTCCGAAGACGTTAAAGGCAAATGGTCGATATTCCTGTTTTATCCGGCTGATTTCACGTTCGTCTGCCCCACCGAACTTGAGGATATGGCTAATCACTATGCCGAGTTACAGGGCTTGGGCGTCGAAGTTTATGCCGTCTCCACTGATACGCATTTCGTCCACGCTGCCTGGCATGGCACCAGTGAGGCCATTGGAAAAATCAATTTCCCGATGCTGGGCGATCCTACCGGCACGATCAGTCGCGGTTTTCACGTCATGATCGAGGAAGCTGGCGTTGCCCTGCGCGGCACCTTCCTAGCGAATCCTGAAGGTGTGATCAAAGTCTGCGAGATCCATGATCTGGGCATCGGTCGCTCTGCAAAGGATATGGTCCGCAAGGTCAAAGCGGCGCAATACGTTGCCGATCACGACGGCGAAGTGTGCCCCGCAGCTTGGGAAGAAGGCGAGGAAACGCTGACTCCCAGCCTCGATCTTGTCGGCAAGATCTAACCCGCTCCAATTTTCTTCGCGCCGTCTCGCGGGGGTCGCGCCCCGCGGACAGCGGTCACACTGGGAACCTTAGCCATGCTGACAAAACAGCTGCTTGATGCATTGCGCGGATATACCGCCAATATGCAAAACGACGTCCATTTCATCTTGCAAACTGGCGAGCATTCGAAGCGCGCCGAGCTTTTGAAATTCTTGCAAGACTTCGCCTCGGTATCGGCACGACTGTCTGTTGTGGAGAAAGATGCGGGCTTGCGCAGCCCCGTGAGTTTTACGCTAGAGGTGGATGAACATTCCAGCGGAATTGTTTTCTCAGGCGTGCCGGGCGGACATGAATTCAATTCGCTCGTCCTTGCGGTGCTGCAGCTATCGGGCACAGATCCGAAATTGGATGAGGGTATCAGAGACATGATCGCCGCCATCGAGCAGCCGTTGCATTTTCAAACCTTCGTCAGCTTAAGTTGCCACAATTGCCCGGACGTCGTGCAAGCGCTTAATGCGTTCGCCGCAATTAATCAGAACGTCACCCACGAAATGATCGACGGCGGACTTTTCCCCGACCTTGTCGAGAACAAGAATATTCAAGGGGTGCCAACCGTCTACCTGGATGACGATATCTTTGCCAACGGCAAAATCGATACCGCGACTCTCCTCGACAAGTTAATGGATCGATATCCAGACGCGGCTACCGGTAACAAAACAACCGAGAGCAAGCTGCCCCTGCAGGACGTTACCGTGATCGGAGGCGGACCGGCGGGGATCTCGGCGGCAATTTACATTGCTCGCAAGGGCTTGGCGGTCACGATCATCGCGGATCGATTCGGCGGTCAGGTCAAAGACACCATGGGTATTGAGAATCTTATCTCTGTGCCGATGACTACCGGGCCGGAGCTAACCGATGCTCTGAAGGGCCACCTTTCCGAATATGATGTGACGACTCGCGAGTTCCTCCGGGTCGACAATATCGAAGACGGCGACATCAAGACCGTGGTCCTCTCGTCCGGCGAACGTATCGACACCAAAACCGTTATCGTTGCCACCGGCGCCAAATGGCGAGAGCTAGGGGTTCCTGGTGAGCAAGAGAATATTGGCAACGGCGTCGCCTATTGCCCACACTGTGATGGACCGTTTTTTAAGGGTAAGGACGTGGCGGTGATTGGCGGCGGCAATTCGGGCATAGAGGCGGCAATCGATCTCGCCGGTATCGTCAAATCAGTGACCGTGTTCGAATTTCTTCCCGAGCTCAAAGCCGATCAGATTCTTGTTGAACGGGCGCAGGCAAGCGACAACATCAAAATTCTTAAAAACGTCGCCACCCAAGAAATCCTCGCTGATAACGGCAAGGTCAACGCCATTAAATATCAAGATCGCGCATCTGGCGGGGAGCATACCGAAACGCTAGCTGGGGTGTTCATACAGATCGGGCTTATTCCCAATAGCGAGTTTCTTAAAGGACTGGTTGATTTAACCGAATATGGTGAAGTCATCGTTGATGATAAGTGCGCCACCAACGTACCGGGAATTTTTGCCTGCGGCGATGTCACGACAACCCCTTATAAACAGATCGTAGTGGCTCTGGGGGAAGGCTCTAAAGCGGCCTTGGCGGCATTCGAGCATCTCCTCATGTACACGCAGCCAGAGGAGTTGAAAGAGGCTGTCTAACCGTCACGCGCCTGACCCTTGCGGGCCCTGCCGTGGACCCCGCCAGCCAAGGAGACCCACAGCGCTAATGCCAGCGCCGGGAAGGTCTCCGATCGGGCGACGTGGCAGGGCCGCGAACCGTCTCAGAAATATCCCGAGCATGAGCCAGGCTAAGTGCCCTGATCGGAGCATTGAGATCGTCGGCTCCCAACGAGAAGCATTGAACCGTTGATGTCAAAAGATTCGATCGATAGCGGCGTACCTCCGGCCACCGCGCAGATGAATCTGACATCGGCTGTCGGATCGACCGATGCCGGGATCCCATCACCAAACGTAATCGTGCCGTTAATGCTGTCGCGGACGGTTTGCTAACCGATCCTAGCCCCGCCCGCCTCGACGACGTAAGCCACTAAGCCAATCCATGCTGGCCGTGCGCCGGTGCAATTTCCCGGGATCTCCTATCGGCGCCCGGTAGTCCTAACCCACCGAATTTGACCCGCCGCCATCGTGGGAAAGCACACACTTTCGGTCTGCCGAACAATCGTTGACAATCCGACGAGATATTGTAGTTGAGAATCATTCGCACTACGTCTATCATTTGATAACCTTACTTGGAGAAAGGTTTATGGTTGCAGTGGATCTCGCGGCTCATCGCAAAGAATGCTTGGTTCAGCGCCGTGTCGTCGTGCGTCCTCACCGGCCTGAAGACCGGATCCTGGCCGAACAAATCGAGGTCACCGACCGCCAAAACGAAACGCTAGCTTGGGAAGTGCGCGTTTTCGACCCGGCCGGAATTTTCCACCACTACTTCTGCAATCGCGAGATGCTGCATATTCAGCTTTGGCAGCCACATTACGGTATTTCCGTGCTCACGCCCTCTCGTAACACGGGATGCAATTTCGAGGCATTCCCCATACGGGACTGGAAATTCGCGACACCAGACTATTCCAAGTTGCAAAACGAACTTAAGAATTACTTGGCAGTAACCCTCCCCACCGAGAAACGGGTCCAACAGTTGGTCGACTACTACACGTCCCAACCCTTCGCCGCCAATATTTCCGAATTTAGCGTTCCGACCTCGGTTTGAGAACAACGGTGCCGTGCAAGCCGGCGCCGAAGGACATAACTAAACAATGAACACTAGAGATCCTCTCAAGGCATTGCTGGTCGACAAGAAGGACCCCAACGAAGTGCCGATAGAAGCTTTGCACGCGACGAGCGTGAGGTTAATGACGAACTTTACTCATGCACCCTCCGAGACCTTGGCACGCGCGATCGTCAGGATCCTCGATGCACTCTCGCAACACGATGATCGCCTTGAGGGGCCAATGGGTAGCAACGTCTACGCCGAAGCCCTGCTCGCTTGGCAGTCGGTATTACACGACTTACAACATCCAAACTGCGAGAATATGGAGCCGTCGGTGATTCACTAGTCGCCGGCTCGATTTCCTAAACCACAACAATTAGACCGACTACCCGGAGAAAACTTATGGAACACGCCAATCATTTTTATATTGACGGTAAGTGGGTTAAACCCCACTCAGATCAACTGCTCGAGGTGATAAATCCCGCGAATGAAACATCCATTGGGCAAATCTCGCTTGGCAATGAACAGGACGTTAACGACGCGGTCGCTGCCGCGAAACGAGCGTTTGAATCGTTTTCACTAACCAGCAAGGAAGAGCGCATAGCCTTGCTGCAGGCCATCATCGAAGCCTACCAAAAGCGCTCGGACGACATCGCTTCGTGGGTCAGCGCCGAAATGGGCGCGCCACTGAAGCTTGCGCAAACCGCGCAAGTTGGCTCCGGGCTCGGCCACTTCGTAACAATGCTTGAGGTACTGAAAAACTTCGAATTCGAAGAGCACAAAGACGGCCATACAATCCTGCGCGAACCGGCTGGAGTCTGCGGTTTGATCACACCTTGGAACTGGCCGCTCAATCAGATTTGTTGCAAAGTTGCGCCAGCCATCGCCGCTGGCTGCACCATGGTACTCAAGCCCACTGAAATCGCGCCCATGAACGCTCTTGTGTTCGCCGAGGTCATGGATGAAGCTGGAGTACCGGCCGGCGTGTTCAACCTGGTTAATGGTGACGGCCCAACCGTCGGTCGAACGCTTTCCACCCATCCGGATATCGACATGATGTCTTTCACAGGCTCAACGCGCGCGGGCACCGACGTCAGCGAGAAAGCCGCCGCAACCGTGAAGCGCGTGTCCTTGGAGCTTGGTGGCAAGTCCGCGAATATCATTCTCGACGATGCTGATTTTGAAAAATCAATTCAACGCGACATGTTTGGCATGTGCGTTAACTCGGGACAATCGTGTAATGCGCCAACCCGTATGCTGGTCCCTCATGATCGTATGAGCGAGGCCGCTGAGTATGCGAAACAAGCCGCCGAAAAAATCACGGTTGGGGATCCCACCATGGACGATACAACCATCGGACCCGTGGTTTCGGAAACCCAGTTCAATAAGATCCAAGGCTTGATCGAAAAAGGTATTGAGGAAGGCGCCAAACTCGAAACCGGCGGTCCCGGCCGCCCCGATGGCATGAATGCCGGCTACTACGTCAAACCCACCGTATTTTCGAACGTTACTAATGACATGACGATTGCGCGGGAAGAAATCTTTGGCCCCGTGTTGTCGATCATCGGTTATGAAAACGATGATGATGCGGTACGCATCGCCAACGAAACGGTTTACGGGCTGTCTGGCTATATCTCATCGGGGGACGCCGAGCGGGCTCGTGACGTCGCCAAGCGCCTGCGCACCGGCAACGTTCATCTTAACGGCGCGCCGCTTGACCAAACGGCACCCTTCGGCGGTTACCGTCAGTCTGGCAATGGGCGCGAATGGGGCGCGTTCGGGTTGGAAGAATTTCTCGAAACCAAAGCAGTGATGGGCTAGGGCTGGCAGCCTATCGCGTCGTTCGCTTCGCTCGAACACTGAATCCGCGCGAAGCAGACGGTTTTATCAAGGCGCGAGACGGATCTCGCGCCTGTTGCCACCGTGTGGCATCATCGCGCGCCGTGAGTTGTTGGACAACAGCTTCATCAAACTTCTTTGCAGTTTTCCTGTGGTGAATTAATGAATAAATATTGTTTGCCGGCGGCCAGTATCCTGTGGGCATTGTCCTGCGGGCTGGCACAGGCGGTTGAACTCATTATTGGCGAAGCCCGAATCGAGCCGGGGGTCGTCGTAATTTTCGAAGGAGCGGTGCGCGACCACGTCATTCCCCAAGCGCAACACCTGGCCGAAGATGACACCGATGTGCATATCGAGGCACGGGTTAACTGGGATTCAGAAAATATTCCCGCCGGTACCCCGGCAGGTGGCTTCGTCCCTTATCTGCACATCCATGCGCGGGTCAGCAATGCCAACACCGGCAAAAGCCTGCTGGTTACCCTGACACCGCATTTGAATCTGATCGATAACTTCCATTACGCCAGGAACATCACGTTGCCCGGTGCCAAGGACGATCCTTACACGGTTGAGTTTTTCGTTAACCCGCCCGATAGCTTCGTGTTGGCTAAGCATCGCGACTGGCAATCCGGATATGGCGAGAAAGTTTTTGAACCCCAAACTTTTTTGTACGAAAACGTAGATTTCTTGAGCATTGTCGATGCCCCGCCCCGCGCGCAATAGGTGATCCGCGACGCGATCGGGGCGCTTGCTCAATCTGGCGAATCGAAGCTCACCGAGGACATGATTTCATCAAGTTCCGATGCGCTGAGATCAACTAATTCAAACGATGGGGTGCGGCCCTGGCCATCTACCCCAGCACCTCCCGCTACCAGTTTGCCAATCTCCTGGTGAAGCCCGACGCTCAAACGCTCCATAGTCTTGACGCTGTGGACGCGCCGGTCGAAATCCCAAAGGACCCAAAGCTCAGAGTTCTCAATTCGTGCGCTAATTTCAAGTAAATAAGGGCGGACATTGCGCACATCATGCGGGCTGCCAACGGCGGGAACACGCGCGAAGCTTCCTGCAGGCTCGTCGATCACCGAATCGATGTGACCTAGATAATTAAACACGACCGAGGGCTGAACGTCGGAACCAAGTTCTTCTGACAGATACTTTAATACTCCGAAACCGGCGCGCTCGGGCACTGCATCAAGCCTCGCTTGAACTGCTTGCAGTCGCTGAGAAGGATTTGAGCGACCCGCGCTCTCCAACTGTAAAGGAGCGATAGCCGTAAACCATCCAAGTGTGCCCGCATACGCTTGAGCGGATTCCTCACGACCATGAGATTCGATATCAATGAGAAACCTCGAACACTCGGCCCATTCGCAAAGCACGCCGCCTAGCGCGGCGAGAATAATGGTTTGCACATCGAACTTTGACGCCTGACGGCCGAGGGTGAGTAACGCCAATGTTTTCTCGACCTCGAGCCGCCATTCATAGCGTTGCGAGTTTCCAAAATCAGAGTAAGCGATGTCCTCCTCACTATCCTTGGGCAGCACGCTCTTCGTGTTCTCAATGATCTCTCGCCAAGCGGCTAAATCGGCAGCGAAGTAGGAGTGACTTGCAGCCAAGCGCTTCGCATAGTTTTGATAGGTATGCTCCGATAAGCGCGGCCCCGGTGCTTGGCCCATCTCAAGTGACTGATAATTGGTATAAAGATCGGCAATCAGAATACGCCACGAAACGACATCTATTACAAGATGGTGCGCGACCAATAACAGCTGGTAACCGCGGCCAGGACCTAAACTAAAAACCGCCGCTGTACACAACGGGCCATCGGCGAGCCGAAAAGCGCTGTGCTGTGAATCGGCAAGCGTATTCAGCGCCGGGACGAGCGCATCAGGCTCCAGATGGCTCAACTCATGCCAGCTCGGTGGCTGAAGACGCGCGCTTAGATCGTAAAACTGTCGCCAATGATCGCGGTCTTTGCTGAATCGCAAGCGCAACGCATCGTGCTGTTCGCCAAGCGCCAAAAACGCGCGGTCGAGGGACTCGCGCTCGACGTTCTCAGGCAACATGACCGACAGCGCCTGGTTGAAGTGATTGGGATTCTCATGATTTTGCGCGAAGAACCAATGCTGGATTGGGGTTAGAGGCACCTCGCCTTGGGCTTTCGTGAAAATACGATCCTGCCCACCATCGCGCTCCGCGAACGTCGCCAAGGCTCCGAAGCTTGCCGCCTCAAAAATTTGCTTTGGAGTAATGGTCAGCCCCACGCGTTGTGCCTCGCTGACCATTTGTAAAGCCATAATTGAATCACCCCCTAGCTCAAAAAAGTTGTCGTCGAGCGCAACGACTTTGGCAGGCAGAATTCGCGTCGCGATGTTGATGATGTGGGCTTCGCGTTCATTGCTTGGTGGCGGTGAGCCGTGGACCTTTTTACCAAATTCGGGCTCGGGAAGCGCTGCGCGATCAACCTTGCCGGTCGCTCCTAGCGGGAAAGCATCGAGCACTATGAACGCGTTGGGGACCAGGTGATGTGGCAGCCTTTCACTCAATGAGGTTCTCAAATCTTCAGCGCCGGGCAGCGCCTCACCCACGAGGTAGGCCACTAATCGCTTATGCTCGGCGCCGCTCCCATGGACCTGAACCACGGCGTCGGTGACGCCCGGGTAGTCGCCAAGCAATCTCTCAACTTCGCGAGGTTCGATCCGAAAACCTCTGACCTTAACCTGCTCGTCGAATCGGCCCAGGAACTCCAGTGCGCCATCGGCCCGCCGCCGCACCCGATCCCCCGTTCGATAAAGCGTGATCTCATCATCGGACCCTACGCCATCTCGAAGATTGAAATAGGGATTAGGAACAAACGACTCGGCGGTTAGTCGAGCTTGGTTCAAATAACCACGAGCCAAACCGCTGCCGCCCAGGTAAAGCTCGCCCGCAACGCCATCGGGCACCAAACCCATCTCGTCATCAAGCACATAGATCCGCGTACCAGTGATTGCCTCACCAATTGGAACCGGTAGCTTGTCATGGGCTACGTTGAGTTCGTCTCTTGAAAAACGATGGCAGACGCTAAATGTCGTATTCTCCGTGGGTCCGTAGCCGTTGACCAAGCTGACGTGCGGTAACACCTTGCTCGCCCGCCGCAGATGGGAAATCGAGAGGACGTCACCCCCGGCAATCAACTCTTGCAGGGTCGCGAATTTCCGCGCCTGCAAAGACTCGGCCCGCAGTTGATCAATGAGAACATGGAACAGGCCAGCGGTTAGCCAAAGGGTCGTCACCCGATGTCGTTCGATATCATCGGCCAGTGATTCAAGAGTCATCTCGGCTGCCGGTAAGGCCACGGTACCGCCGTTAAGCAACGCTCCCCAAAGTTCGAAAGTTGCCGCGTCGAAACCCAATGGCGCAGCTAGCAAGTGAACCTGTCCAGCGCCAAAAGTTGCGTAGCTTTGCGCCCTGACCAACCGCAATACGCCGCGATGGCGGGCGGCGACGCTCTTGGGTTCGCCGGTCGACCCCGAGGTATGCATGATGTAGGCGAGTTGCTCGCAATGCCCCGGGATTGTCAGCGCTGCGGCCTCACCGCTCAGCTCTTTGTGGCCAACCCATGGCACGCCAACGTCTAATAAGTTGTCGCTCGCATCCGCGCAGACCGCGAATTTCATGCGGACATGCTTCGCGATCCAAGCTAAGCGCTCAGCGCCTTGGCTATTATCTAGCGGCACATACGCGCCGCCCGCTTTAAGGACGCCCAAGATGTTAACGACCGCGTCGATGGTCGGTGTCGCAAGCACGCCGATGCAGTCGTCCGTGGCGACACCCTTGGCTTGGAGGCCTGCGCCAACGCGATCGGCCATCTGATTCAAGGCCTGATAGCTGACGTCTCGATCACCCACCCGAAGCGCAACCGCATGCGGTGTTCGCCGTGCCTGTCGTTCAAAGGTGCCCTGAATGGTGTCTTCGTTTGCAACCAAGGCTGCGCCCAAATCGCCAAGTTGACGCAAGGATTGCCTCTCGCGTTCCGCGAGCATGTTCAGCGACAGCGCGTGGTCGTCCGGTTCGGCGAGCGCGATGGCCTGCAGTGCGTTGAGATAGCACTGGCTCAAACGGTTGACAGTTGGTGCTGTAAAGAGGTCGGTCCGATAATCAAACTGCCCGACTAATCGCTGACCGTCCTCGCGGATGCTCAAAGACAAGTCGAATTTAGCGTTGGGTGGCTCAAATCGTTCCGGAACCCATTCCACCCCTTCAATTTCGACGGGATCGAAAGGCGCATTTTGCAGGGTAAAGAGCGTTTGAAACAGCGGCGCAGCAGCGCGAGATCGGGGCACATCCAGGGCCTCAAGCACGCGATCAAAGGGCGCCGCCTGGTGGGCAATGGCCTCCAGTGTGAGGTCTCGGGTTTGAGTCATCAGCTCGGCGACTGAAATACCCGGAGCAAGTCTAAATCGTAGCGCCACCGTGTTGGCAAACAGACCTATCAAATCTTCGAATTCGCTGTGTATCCGGTTAGCGAGCGGCGTACCGATCACAAAATCGCGACCGGCTCCAAAGCGCGACAACAACAACGCGTAAGCGGCTGCTAATGACATATACAGCGTCACGCCATGCCGTCGGTTGCAGCCCCTCAGAGCGCCGGCCAACGACGCGGGAATTTCGAATTCACAGCGGGCCCCTTCGAACGATTGCTCTGGCGGCCGCGCAAAATCGGTTGGCAACTCGATTTGGGTGGGCGCACCACTGAGCTGTGAACACCAATAATCAAGGTGAGGCTTGTGGTCTTCGTTTGCTTCCCAACAAGCGTAGTCAGCATAGCTTAAGCGCAGTGGCGCAAACGCTGATCCCGAACCCGTGCTATGTCGCTCGTAGGCTAGCCCCAACTCTTTAACCAAAATACCAAGCGACCAACCATCAGCCACGATATGGTGCAAGGAGAAAATGAAGACATGCTCTTGCTCATCCAGCTTTATCACGCGGGTTTGCCAAAGTGGCGCTTGGGCTAAGTCAAAATCGGCGGTGGCCGCATTTTTTAGCGCTGCGTCCAACGCGCTGGATTGTTCGTTTGCCGCAAGATGAGAGAGGTCCGAAGTGGAGAACGCCAGCGCCGCTGCGATTTCATCCACCGCAACCACTTCGGCATAGGGCTGACCCTCGCGCTGGCCGAAGCGCATGCGCAGTGGCTCGTGGCGCGCCACAACCTCTTGCAGTGCCTCGCCAAGCGCGAGCAGATTCAAACGCCCTTGCAAACGCACCGCCGTTGGAATGCCATACAGACTCGGATCTGCGATCAGATGAGCCAGCAGGTATTGACGGACTTGCGCGGCACTGATGGGACGACGCACACCCACGTAATCCTGGCGCTCAATCGGGGCAAGGGTGCCGACGCTAAATTTTTCCACCGCCGCAACGAAATCCCCAAATCGGGGCTGCTGGAAGAGCGTTGTGAGCGGTGGCGTCTCGCCCGTGATTTCCGCGACCCGCGCCATCATCCGCGCCGCTGTCAGGGAATGACCGCCAAGGCGGAAAAAGTCTGCTTCGTCGTCAACCGCTTCAACATGCAGAATGTCTTCCCACACGCCAGCGATTAAAGATCCTTGCGGTGAACGCCGCAAATTCGTCGATTTGGACTCTGTCGCTGAATCCGCAAGCGCCAGTAACGCCGCGCGATCGACCTTGCCGCTATTATTCAGTGGTAACCGCGAGACGACGGTGATCCTTATGGGGATCATGTAGTTCGGCAGCTTGGTGCCTAATCGTTCACGCAGTTCTTCTGGATCAGGCGCCTGCCCGCGCTCAACAATCCAAGCAAGCAACTGCCCGCCGCCGCCCAGGTCCTGGTGGACCGCCGCCACCGCCTGCGCAACCCCCGCCGTCGACATCAGTTCAGCCTCGATCTCGCCGAGTTCGATGCGGTAACCACGGATTTTCACCTGACCATCGTCGCGGCCGAGGAAATCGAGCAATCCATCGGGGCGATAGCGCACGCGGTCACCGGTTCGATAGTAACGCGGCCTCGCGTCATGCGACGCATCCGCGTCACGATCGATCTCGACAAATCGCTCATCAGATAGCGATTGGCGCCGCCAGTAGCCCTGCGCGACCCCTTGACCGCCGATCGCCAGTTCACCCACCGCGCCAAAAGGCGTCCGCTCACCCCGACGGTTAAGTACCGCGAACTGCGTGTTTGCAATCGGCAGCCCAATGGGTACCACCGCGCCTGTGCAATGCGCTGGCTCGACGCGCAAAGCCGCCGACCACACCGTGGTTTCGGTGGGACCATAGAGATTCCACAACTGTGAGCCACGCGCCAAAAGTTCACGCGCAAGCTCTGTATCAAGGGCTTCGCCACCGCATAGAATTTTGAATCCCTCAGGCGGCTGCCAATCTACTTCAATCAACAGACGCCAGGTGGCCGGGGTTGCCTGCATTACGGTTATGCCGTGGGTCTCGATTAACGCGGCGAGTCGCGCGGGGTCGCGAGCCTCTTCAGAGCTCGCAATCACTAGACGAGCGCCCACAGACAAAGGCAGATAGAGCTCCAATGCCGCGATATCAAATGAGATCGTCGTCACGGCCAACAGCCGCTCGTCTGCGCCAAGATCAAGGCATGATTTCATTGCAGCGATAAAATTCCAGAGGTTGCGATACGTCACCGCAACACCCTTGGGGCGACCCGTGCTTCCACTGGTGTACATAAGGTAGGCCACAGAATCTGAATCGATCACTCTCGATGGGAGGGTGACTGCGCCGTGCGCGATGTTTGATAAATCAAGCTGGGCGCAGTCGTTTGACGCCAGCGGCCCGGGATCGCGTTCGAAAATTAATAAATCGAGATCGGCGTCTGCCGCCATATAGCGCAACCGCTCGTCGGGAAATTCCTGCGCAAGCGGTACATAGGTGGCGCCTAATTTCATGGCGGCCAGCAAGCTGGCGAGAAGCTCGGCGGAGCGCGTCAGGTAAATCCCGATCCGAGGCTGCGATTCAGTTTCGATCTCGGCCGCGATTGCGGCTGCGATGTCGTCAACGCGCTCACCGAGCCGCTGATACGCGATAGCCACAGTTGCGCTGCTGCCCGCATTGGCTGGCGCAATCAATTGCTTGTTGTCCGCAGCCACGGTAGCGCGCCGCAAGAGATCGAAGTTTGGCGGTTCAATGTCTAAATCTGGTCCAGCGCCAATATTTTGCTCAACCACTTGTTCTCGCGCCGCGGAGGCAGAAAAATCGGATACGCGGGCCGTCGCTTGTTCGCACAGCCGTTCAAGTAAATACGCAAAGTGTGCGAGCAGTTGGGCGACGGCTTCATCATCAAACCGCTCTGCGTTGTAACGGAGGCTGAGGGTGATTGCATCCGACGGGATCACCACCAGCGTTACCGGATAGTTAGTGCGTTCGTATCCCGCGAGTTCAGACAGGTTTAGCTCGCCAATGTCTCCTAAGGCGGCATCGATGGTGAACGGATAGTTTTCGAACACCAACAGCGTGTCGAACAGCGCGCTGCCGTTGGGCACGTCGCTTAGCGCCTGCACTTCACCCAGACTTGCATGACCATGGAATTCGCGATCGCGTTGCGCGTTTTGGACCGCGGATAACCATTCAACGACGCTGATCTCGGCATCGGTTTGAACACGGACTGGGACGGTATTAATGAATAAACCGATAGCTGATTGGGCTTCGCTCAGTTCCGCGGGGCGGCCTGCGAGGACAGCGCCGAATACCACGTCGGCTTCATCGCTGAAATGAGCCAAAGTCAGCGCCCACGCGCCTTGTACCAAAGTATTTAGGGTGAGGCGATGCTGACGGCAGAATTCACGGATTAGCTGACTGGTCGCGACGTCGATAGAGGACTCGTAGACGCTGTAGGCCCTTTTCGGAAGCGCCACTGGGCGCGCAAGATCGAGCACCGAGGGTGATTCAATCCCCGCTAATTCTTCGCGCCAATACTCCAACATCAATTCTTGATCGCGACCTGCGAGCCATTCGATAAATCGTCGATAAGCAAAAGGTTCTGGAAGCGCGTTGAACGCCTCGCTCTCATTGAAATAATGCGCCAATACTTCGCGCAGCAGTAAGGCATTGCACCAACCATCAAAAAGTAAGTGATGATAGGTCCAGGCGAAATAGAAACGTTCATCGGCGATTTGAAACAACGCGCAGCGCATCAACGGCGCCCGATCAAGTTCAAAGCCACGGGCTCGGTCGGCGGCTAAAAACGCTTCGAAGCGCCGCTGCGCTTCTCCTTCGTCAAAGTCGCGCCAATCGTGTTCTACCCAAGGCAAGGTGGCGCTGTCGTAAAGCACCTGCACTGGGTCATCCAAATCCTCCCAATGGAACTCCGTGCGCAGTAGGTCGTGTCGACCGGTTAGCGATTGCCAGGCGGCGGCGAAATCGCCAGCCCGTAAAGGCCCACCAATCGTGCACCACCGTTGCTCAACAAACACCCCACTTTCTGGCGCCATGCGCGCATGGAAGAGCATGCCCTCTTGAAGGGGTGACAAAGCGTAGAGATCGCGGACGTTTGCCGTCATTGCCTGATACCAGGGCCCTTAGCGGCCTCGTGCCGCCAAGCGCGCCAGTAACGCGTCTTTCTTTGGATCAGTAGACGTTAGCGAAGCCGGAGATTTTGTGGCGGATGGGTCGTCGTGAAAGGCCAGGAAAGGTTCAAGGTTTGCGACGAATCGCAACCCCAGGCGCTCGATGGTCGCCGGGTCCCAGCGCAAGCTGTCATAGCGGTAGATGATTTTCATCTCGCCCGCCATCGACATTGCGATCACTTCAAGCGGATAGCGCCGCAAATGCCGAGCGCTGCGCTGCGCGCCTACACTTTGGTTCGCGAAGGTGAATCCACCTGCGTGCGACTGCGCGTCCAGGCGGCCAAGGTAATTGAAGCTAATCTCAGCGGGCGAGCGCAAGCTCGCATCGTGTTGGGCCAGAGCGCTAAAGCCGACCCCGCTAGACGGGACCGCTTGCCGCGACGAGCGGAGATTTTCAATCTGCGCCGCTGGTGATTGCGCCGCCCAGGACATGCGCAGCGGATAACGGACGGTAAACCAACCGAGCGTCCTCGACAAATCAAGATCGATGTCGAAGCTGTGACGGCCGTGACCCTCAATATCAACGATCTGTTTCGGGACGCCGCTCCACTGACTCAGGGTCGCGAACAGAGCAGCTAGCAGCAGAGTTTCGGGATCCGCTTTGGCCGCCTGACTCAAGATTCTATCGACAGTTTCCGAAGGCAGAATACTAAGGTGCTCCACAGCATCATTCTCACGCACTGGCCCGACGAGAGCGGTGCGATCAGAGGGCAGCGGCGAGGGATTCTCGATCGCCCCCCGCCAATAACTTTCCTCCGTCTTAAACCGATGCATGCTGTTGGCAATATGCTCTGTCCAAGACCGAAACGAATTTGTCTTAGCCGCCAATGTCTCCTGCTGCCCAACATTATCGACGGTGGCTCGGTATAAGGTGCCCAAATCGGATAAAAACACCCGCCAGGACACACCATCGACGATCAAGTGATGAGCGACCACGAGTAACTGCTCGCGCGTATGGCCCGCGCGACGCAAATAAACGACCCGAAGCAACGGTCCATCAGTCACATTCAGACTCGTCTGATATTCGCTTATCACTTTTTTTAATGCGTCTTCACCGCCCTCGACCATAATGGCCGTAACGGGGATCACCGCAGCCTGCGCCTTGGCGTAGAACTGCCTCCAGGTGCCGTCATGCGCCTGGGCGAATCGCAAGCGCAGCGTGTCATGATGGTCGACAAGCGCGGCAAGGCAAGTCTCAAGCCGCTCTAACGCCAAGGGTTTTTCACAGTCGATCAAAATCGACTGATTGAAATGATGCGGATCGCTGGGATTTCCACTCAGAAACTCAGCCTGAATTGGCCCGAGAGGAACCCCACCCTCGCCCGGCTCCTCTGCGACTGTGAGTTGACCGACAGGTCTTGCGACCCCAGCTTGCTCGGCCACGGTTTGATGCTCGAACAATTGCCGTGGTTCGAGCGACCAACCGGCCTCACGGGCTCGCGCGACGACCTGCATCGCCGCAATCGAATCACCGCCCCGCTCAAAAAAGTTGTCGGTAATACCGATCTCGTCTTGGTTCAAGACCATGCGCCAGGCATTGAGCAAAGATTTCTCTACGTCGCTTTGCGCGGGTACGTTGGCGGCAGCCGGCAACGGCGCAAGGGTGGGGAGGTGCTGGCGATCGAGTTTCCCGTTTGCGGTTAATGGCAACTCATCAATTGCAACGTAATGCTCCGGCATCATCCATCGGGGCAGGCGCTCGCCAAGCCAATGATCAAACGCCGCTTGGAAGTTGGTGGGTGCGTTGTCGGGGTCTTTAAATCTGAGATAGGCGATTAGAGTTCCACGCCCGGCTCGCTCGCGAACCGCAACGGCCGCCGCCGCCAGCGCCGGGTTGCTGGCCAAGGCATACTCAATCTCTTCCGGCTCAATCCGGTAGCCCCGCAATTGGATTTGCTCATCGACACGCCCGAGATAGGTCAAGACCCCGTCTTCTCCTCGCACTACGCGATCACCGGTCCGATACAAAGTACGTGACGCCTTCCCCTCCGTGCTTTGATAGGGATTGGGTACAAACGAAGCCGCAGTTTGTCGCGGTTGTTTTAAATAACCGCGCGCCACGGCCGCGCCACCGATATAGAGTTCGCCGGGCACATGATCGGGAACCAGATTCATATCGGCATCGAGCACGTATAGCTCGGCGCCGGTGATCGGTCGCCCGATCGGGATGGCCGCGGTATGGTCGGCGTCGGTCACCTCATGCACGCAACAACCGACGGTTGTTTCAGTCGGGCCGTACTCGTTGATCAGTCGAATGCTCGGATAGGTCTTACGCCAATATCCAACGTGCTGAGCCGAGAGCGCCTCGCCACCAATAATGAACGCCCCGGGGAGTTGTTCGGGTAGCAAGCCGCCTTGCATTAACGGGGCAATGGCCTGGAGGTGCGCTGGCGTCAACTTAGCTAAGCTCGGCCGCTGTTCAAGCGCGGCGGCGAGCGCCGGCAGCACGTCCTCCTCAGGTAGCAAATGGACCGTTTGCCCGGCGATCAAAGGCGCCAACAAGCTCGTGATGGTGGCGTCGAAACCGACGGAGCTTTGCACGGGTACCCCACTTCCGCGATCCCAGGGGTAGGCGTGCATGCACCAATCGATATACGACATCAATGCAGCATGGGAGATTTGCACGCCTTTGGGTTTTCCGGACGAACCCGAGGTGTACATGATGTACGCCAAACTCTCATCGCCGATGTTCATCGTGCCGGTGACATGAGTGACATCGGGTGCCGGGCACGCTGAAAAAACCGGCGCATCCAGGCGGTTTATCTGCTTGACCAAATCCGCGGTTTCGGCGGCCGCGACAATCGCGGCGCATTCAGCATCAGCAAGGATCAACGCCAACCGTTCAGCAGGCAACTCGGGATCGATCGGTACAAACGCGGCGCCGGATTTCATAACACCGAGCAGCGCAACCAATAGCTCTGGCTGCCTCGGCACACAAACCGCGACACAATACTCTGAGCCCACACCATCAGCGCTTAGCCGCGTTGCCAGGGCGGATGCGCGCGCATCAAGATCTGCGAAGCTAAGTTCTCGTTTGCCGGTGCGCACCGCAATCGCGTGTGGCCGCTCCTGCGCCGTCGCGGCAAACGCCTCGACGATGGTTGGGAAAGATCGAGTAAGTTTCGGCCCCCTCGCATGAGCCAGCACATTTTTTCGTGTGGTGTCATCGAGCAGATCGATGGTCCCAACATGGCGTCCCGGCTCATCACAGAATATGGTCAAAAGCCGCTCGAAATCGCGGATCAGGCGTTTTATCGTCGCTTGTTCAAACAATCCCGTGCGGTACTCCACGCCCAAGAAGAAACCTTCCTCGCGATCAAAGACGTGCCAGGTTAAATCGAACTTCGTTTCCTTTAGCAGCACCGGGATCTGTTCGACCGTAAGACCCGACCAATCCGCGCTTAAGGTGCTCGCGTTCTGCGCGCGGTAATGGTCACTTTGTACTTGAAACATCACATCGAATAGTGGGTTACGCGAGGGATCGCGCGCGCCGGTCACCGCATCGACGACCTGGGCAAATGGAACATCCGCGTGGTCAACACAGTCAGCGAAATTTCGTTTCGCGCAATCGAGCCAGCCGGAAAAGTTCTGCGCGCCTGGGTTGGCGATTTGGCTCCGCACGACCAGCGAATTAACAAAGAAACCGATTAGTTGCTCGGCCCCGGGTTGCTGGCGCCCGGCGATCGGGACCCCCACGCAAATATCGCTTTGTGCCGTATAGCGGTAGAGCAAGATTTGAAAAACGGCGAACAACGTTTGAAACAAAGTCGCGCTTTGTTGCGAGGCTAGTTCTCTTGCCCGATCGGCGAGCTCCGCTTTAACCGTCCACGTCAACGTCCGGCTGTTGAAGTCGGGCTCGTCATTACGCGAATGGTCGCACGGTAGCGCCAATGGTTTCACATCGCGCAAATAATCTTGCCACCACCGCAGGCTGGCGTCTCGTCCCTGGTCGGTATCATCGGCAACGACAAGATCGGCGAATTGCCGATCCAAAGGAGCAAAGTGTGGCGGCTCACCACGGTGATGAGCAGCGTAAGCTTGCTGCAATTCTTCAAGCAAAATCCCACGCGACCAGCCATCGGCAATCATGTGATGAAAAACCATAATGAGCACGTGTTCGCCCGGCGCGCTATCCATGAGTTCGATTCGATACAAGGGGCCGGACGCCAGATCAAAAGGCACGGCAACAATCGCATCGATGATTGCTGGTAACGCTGATCCCTCGTCGCAGCGCCGCTCGGAAAGTCGAAAACCTCGGTAGTCCTCGATGCGTTGATGTGGACGGCCATCGGACCGCGTCGGGAAACAGGTTCTGAGTGACTCGTGGCGCTCGATGATCGTTCCCAACGCTGCCTCCAACGCTGACTTATCGAGCTGGCCGCGAAAACGCCACGCCAGGGCTATGTGATAAGCCGTAAGTGCGGGGTAGAGCTGCTGCAAAACCCACAGGTGCGATTGCTGGGCCGCTAGGGGAAGGACTTCGGGGCGAGCGCTGCTGGCTTTGAGGTCTTCGCTGGAGATCAGTAACGAGCCGTCAATGCCTTGCGCTTCCAACTGCTTCACAAGCACCCGCTGGTCCGCTGGCGGCAAACGCGCTATGCGCTCGCGTAGCGCGGCAATTTTCTCAGCGCTGATCATTGTGGAACAGTATGGCGGGAGTGGACCTAGACGGAGACCACGTTTGACTCACGTACCGGTGACTTCTTGCCGCCGCATAATCGTTTCAGCTCTCCGAGGTGCGGAAGCGCCCCCATAACGGAGTCATAGTCTTGCAAGAAGTCGATCAGACAACAGATTTCATCGATCCCCTTCTCTTCCAATTCACGCACAAACGGCGCACATCCATCCGGCGTGCCAATCAATGAACGTTGCTGCATGAATCCTTCGACACCGAAATTCAGCAGGCTTTCCAAATCGTCATCGCTAAAATCGTCGAGGCTGATTTCAAGCCCCATCGCCTGAGCAAAAGTCTCAAGTAAACCGTAATGGGTTTTAAGGTACTCACAAAACGGTTCTCGAATGTCTTGCTTAACCTGATCCTCATTGTCGCCGAGAAAAGTATGCAGCATTAGGGAAACCCGATACTCATAGGGGTCGTAACCATTGCTCTCAAGTGCTTCCCGGTAGCGAGCAACACGCTCAACGACGTCGTCCAGGGTTCCTGCGAGCAGCGACGTCAAGACATTGAAACCCAAACGCCCGGCTTCCAAGAACGTTTCCGTTGATTGACAGGTAACCCAGATCGGTAATTCTTTTTGGATTGGCTTAGGCAGCGTTTTCACATCGACTTCACGCCCGCCCGCATCTTCAAACTTGACGCTTTCACCACGCCAAAGTTTGCGGATCTGCTCAAGTGATCGCCACATCAACCGCCGCCGGGCGCCATGCGGATCACGTGACAGCACGAATTCATCCATCGTCCAGCCTGAGGCGACGGCTAATGCCGCCCGACCTTGAGACAGGTTATCGATCACCGACCAATCTTCCGCTACCCGGACGGGATGATGAAGCGGCAGTACCAAACTCCCGGCCCGCAACTGCACCGCTTGGGTGATCATCGCAAGGGCGGCGGAAGTCAACGCCGGATTAGGATAAAGGCCGCCGAAAGCATGGAAATGCCGCTCCGGAGTCCACACCGCATCGAACTCGTGTTCATCGGCGAAGCGTGCGCTATCCATCAGCAACCGATAGCGATCCGTGGCTTCGTTTGAGCCGTCGCCATCAAAGAAAAACAAACTAAAACGCACCTCGAACTCCTAAGGCTTTAATGTCAACTTGGCGACGCTGGTTGATCATCGAGTTGACCTTCAATGTCTTCGAGCAAGCTCTCTACGGTGGCCAGCGCAGCTTCGTCTAATTGGGCAAGATTCTCTTGAATTACCTCCGCGATACCTGCTGCGGTTGGCGTCCCGTAAAGCAGCGCGCGCATCGGTATATCGACACCGTAAATTTTGCGTAAACGGGTGACGGCTTGAATCGCCAGCAGAGAATGGCCGCCGAGATCAAAAAAATCATCGTCCGCACCAATCCCATCAATACCCAAAAGCTCGCCCATGGCATCGGCAACGGCGCCTTCCAATTCGTTGCGCGGTGCAACGAAGGGGGTATCCAACTCGGGCCGCCCCCGCGCTGCAGCCGCTGGCTCCAGCGATTGTATTGCTCGCCCAACATGCCTGCGACGACTGAGCTCCCGCGGCGTCACCACCCAGCGGGCGAAATCACGCTGGGCCAAAACCCGGCGAGTGACCGCCCAGACCTCATCATTGCTCAGCGCCATGGCCGTGAGCGCACTTTGACTTTCCGGTTTGTTTTGACTCTCGTGCCCAGCCGGCAAGCAGGCATCCCAGTCGATTACAAACCATGGTGTTTCGTCACTGGTTCGAGCCGCCGCGTAGCCATCCAAAAATGCACTGCCGCTCGCATAAGCGGCGAAACCCTGACCACCAACCACGGTCGATAAGGACGACTGAACCATTACAAAATCCAAATCGAAATGGTCGATCGCTCTGGCCAGCGTTTGGATACCGAAACTCTTCGCGCCTGAGATATCGGCATAGCGCTCAGCATTGAGTTCGGTGAATTCGCAGGTCGCCCGATCGCCCATCACACCAGCATGAAAAACGCCCCGGGGCTGCCCAAATCGCTCAACGCCCTCGGCGATGGCCGCAGACAAAGCGTCGTCATCGCAGGTGTCTACACACTTGAGTAGGTAATCTTCGCCCTCTCGACCCAAACGCTGGAGCACATCAATGGTTTCGTTAATGGGATGACGCGCACCATGAGTGGCAATCCACCGATCCCATTCGCTGGCAGGCGGTAGGTGCTGTGGCCCGACCAGGATCAACTTGGCACCGGTTTGTTCCCGCAAGGCACGCGCGAAAACCAAACCCAAACCATCGACGAGATCGCCAACGATCAAATAGACACCACCAGGGACCATCTCGTAATTGACGCCAGCCAAGGGTAGTGACGAATAATCTTGCACCCATCGTTGTACGCCGCGCCGCGCAACCAACCGTTGATCATGGATAATGGGGCTCGCGAGTTCCTGCGCGATACCCTCGATATTTTCTAAGCTCGAGTCGATCAAACGCACGTCGAGATGAGGACATTCTTGCGGCAACACCTCAGCCAAACCTGCCAGGCTCGCTGCGCACGGCTCAATCGCTTCGCCCGGCAGCAGCGGCGCAACACCTGCAGCGACAACGTTCAGCGCCACCGACAAACCGGCAAATGCTTGCGCAACCGCGATGACATCGAGCGCCGGTTCCAGAGCGCCCTCGGGATCATGAACATAGACGATGTTCGTCGGCAATTGCTCACGTTCAGTAAGGACATGCCGGAGACGCTCAAAGTCGGCCCGACGTTCTTCTCCAATCACGAAGCGCCTAGAACCGGCTTCATAACCCGTGCCGAAATGCACAAACGCCGGGTCAACCAACTTCATTCGCTGGACCAATCGCTCTGCAGTCGTTCGCTCTGCGATCACCAACCAGGCATCGTGATCGGCAGTTGGCGCCGCCAAGCACGGGCTCTCTCGCCAGGTCGGCACGTAGAACCATTGGCTTTTCTCGGCGTTTTTCTTCCCAACCATCTGCGCGCCGCCAACCTTGGCAGCATCACTCGTGTCAGCACCGAGGGTCTCTTTTCCACCGGCGATTTCAACACCTAGGTAATGCTCGGCGCGCTCGAATGGGTAGGTCGGCAGCGGGATCCGTCGCCGTGGTTTCCCAGCGTGGACCCCCGCCCAATTAACCTCGACACCATGCGACCATAGCTGTCCTAGTGCCGCCCCCAAAACATCAAGACCCGCGCTGCTGCGATCGGCACGGGGCATCGACAACACCGTTTGCAGACCGTCTACCTGGCCGCGCGCAAGTCGTGCTAACACATCTGCGGGCCCCACCTCTAAAAGGATCGGATTACTTAACTCAGCAAGTAGACGCACCCCTTTGCTGAATTGCACGGTCTCTCGTAGCTGTCGTCCCCAGTAGGCGGGATCAACCGCTTGCTTAGCGGTTAGCCACTCACCGGTGACGTTCGAGGCAATGTCGATTGCCGGCGGGTTACGCCGAACCGCAGCAACGCGCTTTGCGAACTCATTTTCGATAGGCGCCATCGCCGCCGAATGAAAGGCTCTGGTGCTCGCCAGCCTTTCACAGCCAACGCCTGCGCCATCAAGCGTTTTTGCAAGGCCGGCAATGGCGTCGTCCGGCCCGGACACCACGCATTGTTGAGCGCTGTTGATAGCCGCTATCGCAAGCGAGCCATCAAGCTGGCCGATTAGATCGCCCGCCTCACACAAGCAGGCAAGCATGGACCCTGGCGCGCAGCTTTGCATCAGAACACCGCGCTCGTAGACCAATTGAATCGCATCTTCGGCCGCGAACACGCCTGCCAGACACGCGGCCACCCACTCCCCCAGACTGTGACCAATGAAGGCCACGGGTGCCGCCCCCCAATCAAGCCATACTTGGGCCAGCGCGTATTCGACAGCAAACAAGGCCGGCTGCACGACCTCTGTTTCGACGAGCGGATCAGGTGTTGATCCAAACAACAGCTTTGACAGATCGCAGCGCCCTCGCAGCGCCGAAGCTAGGCGGTCAAATTCCTCAGCAAAAACAGGTAAGCGGTCGTATAAGGTCGCGGCCATCATCGGGTATTGACTACCCTGCCCCGGAAACGCAAAGACGAGATCCGGAGAGTTCGTGACTTCCTTCGCTAGCTTAGGGCGCGACAGGACCTTTAGCGCTTCAGCGCGGTCATGGCACAACCAGGCACGACGAAACGGCATGGCCTCGCGGCCAAGCTGGAGGGTGTAAGCCGCGTCGGCAAATGCATCATCCGATAGCTTTACCAGCGCTTCATGCACTCGCCCCGTTTGTTCATCAAGTGCCGATTCGGTTTTAGCCGATAAGGTTATCAACTGCCATGGAACGTCATTGACTTCGACGGGCCGCTCGGGCGCTTCTTCCAACACCACATGCGCATTCGTACCTCCCATACCAAAGGAGCTAACGCCGGCGCGTCTTGGCGCCGTCGTTCGTAACCACGCAGTCCATTCGGCGTTGACTTCGAAAGGCAGATTAGTGAAATCGATTCCCGGGTTTGGCGCAGTGTAATTAAGACTCGCGGGGATCGCGTCGTTCTCGAGTGCGAGCACCGCCTTGATTAATCCAGCCACCCCTGCCGCGGCGTCGAGATGCCCAACATTGGTTTTGACAGAACCTAAGCGGATCCGTTTGCTAGCCGCACGAAGCGCATCACCAAACGCGAGATCCAGCGCTTTACATTCGATCGGATCGCCAAGCTCAGTGGCCGTGCCGTGGGCTTCAACATAGTCGATACTGGCGGCGTCGATCTGGGCGCGTGCCAGGGCCGCTTTGATCACCGCAGCCTGCCCGCTGACACTGGGCGCCAGCAGACCGACCTTGTCGGATCCGTCGTTATTGATCGCCGAGCTCAGGATAACAGCGTGGATGTGGTCGCGATCGGCCAGTGCGGCGCTGAGGCGTTTCAACACCACCACGCCCGCGCCGTTGCCGAAAACCGTGCCGCCTCCTGCGGCGTCAAACGCGCGGCAATAACCGTCTGGCGAGGCAATTCCGCCAGGTTCGAACAGATAGCCCGCCGGCGTCGCCCGGGTAATGGTGACACCGCCGGCCAAGGCCATCTCGCAATCATCGTCTAATAAAGCACGACACGCCGTATGAATCGCCACCAACGAACTGGAACAACCGCTTTGCAATCCGCAGCTTGGGCCGTCGAGATTCAAATGGTATGACACTCGGGTCGGCATTAACCCCAAGACATTACTGACCACTGCCTGCAACGGGTCCACCGAGCCGCCTGCAGAATGTTCTTGATATAAATTAATCAAATAACTATTGAGGCCGGCGCTTGCATAAACGCCAATGCGATCGCGATAGCGCGAGGGATCGTAGCCTGCCGCTTCGAGTGCACTCCAAGCGCACTCAAGAAACACCCTATGCTGCGGATCAAGCAAATCCGCTTCGCGCGGCGAGTAGCCAAAGAAATCAGCGTCAAAATGCGTGGGATTGGACATACTCGCCCACGCTGGAACGTAATTCGGATCGTCGTACTCGGCGGCGCTAACACCGGCCTGCGCCAAAGCCTGCGAACTTAAACGCTCAATACCGCTGCGGCTCTCAGACAAAAGCTTCCAGAACGCGTCGATGTCATCAGCGCCCGGCAAACGCGCAGACATTCCAACAATCGCGATACGCTCATCGCCGCGTACTTTGTCGATCGCCGCATCGCGTTCCTCGCGCAATGTGTTGATTTGCTCGCGGGCCTCGCGTAACGCGGTCATGACGCGCTCCGAATCAAAACCTTGGTTGTCTTGTTTACTCATTTTGCTTCAAAGAACAATCGATCACGGTTTATCGAGCAGTGCTTCTAGCGCTTCAAGTTCAGCACCGATATCGCCGCCCGGCGATGCACTCGCCTTGCCGGTCGCGAGGTTAACAGTTGCAGAGCTTTTGTATTGTGAAAAAACGTTGTCGCCATCGAGCATGGCCAGCAACGCTTCGCTAAGCGTTGCAATATTGGGTTTCTCAAACAGTAAGGTCGGCTCGATTTCGAGTCCCAGCGCGCGCTCTAGGAGTGTTTTGAGTTCTACACTCATGAGCGAATCGACGCCTAAGTCAAAAAAGGGCGCGTGTTCATCGATCGCTTGGTTTTTTGCAAGTCCCAGCACTCTCGCGAGTTCGATCTGGATCTTTGCCGTCAAAACCTGCTGGCGCCGACGTGCGGGCACCGCCGCGAGTTCGGCGCACCAGTCACCACCCGTCACGCCAATTTCATGATCAACCCCCATGGTTTCCGCTGCCCCCGCCGCGGCAGCCAAGAAAGGATCGCGCCCCGCTCCACGCCGTGCGAACGTCGGCCAATCAAGCGGTACAACAGCGCGATAGCAGGTGTGCGGGCTGGACATTAGCCTTGCCAAGGCAGCAAAACCCGCGGTCGGTTTAATGCTGCCGATCCCCTGGGAGTGCAATTGCGCATGAACTGCCGGCGCGGCCACCGCACCGATGTCCGTCCACGGCCCCCAAGCCACGCTGAGTGCTGGTAGTCCCAACTGCCGACGCTCGCGTGCCAATGCATCGAGAAACGAATTCGCGGCTACGTGACTACCCTGGCCCGGCGAGCCGAGCAACGCTGAAGCCGAGGAATACAAGATGAAGAAATCGAGCGACAATTTCAAAGTTAGTTGATGCAGATTTAAGGCGCCTTGAACCTTTGACTTAAGCACTTCATTAAGGCGCGGCCAATCGAGCGCCTCGACCGGCGCGTCGTCAAGAATACCGGCGGCATGAATTACGCCGCGCAGCGGCGGCCGGGATGCGGTTTGGCTAATCGTATTGCCGATGACCTGCTTCAATCTGTCGCGATCACACACGTCCAAAGCATGGCACTCAACGCTAATCCCGCGTTGTTGCAGATCTGCCAGGAAAGGATCATCGGCCGCAGGCAGGTTTCTCCCAATCAAGATCAGATGCCCGGCTCCGCAGCCAGCCAACCACTGCGAGGTTGCCCGCCCCAGCCCGCCGAAAGCGCCCGTAATCAAATAGCTTGCGTCGGCGTGGAGGTGCGGCGTGTGGTCAAAGTCCAAAACGACCTTGCCGATATGCTGGGCTCGCTCGAGTTGCGCAAACGCTGCCCGGGCCGATTCGATTGGAAAGACCTGCCGCGGTAGCGGTTCGAAATCGCCGTGCTCGAAACCGCTCAACAAATGCTCGAAGATCTGTCTTATATCGCCCGGATTTGCCGCAGCGTGCGCGAGTAAGTCGACGACCTCATAACGCACATCGTTGCGGCGCTCTCGCACGGCTTCATCGTCCCAAACCTCGCGTTTTCCGATTTCGAGAAAACGACCGTTCGGCGCGAGTGCGTCAAATCCGGCGCCGATCGCCTCTCCCGTTAACGAGTTGAGGACCACGTCAACGCCCGCACCGTTGGTGTCGCGCATGACGCGCGCACCGAATTCCGCGGTGCGGCTATCCATTACCCGGTCGATACCGAGGCGTTGAA
>JBCCEV010000032.1:0-29725 GCA_039030125.1 Pseudomonadota bacterium
CAGATATTCCCGCAAGTCACAAACCAGGAAAAACGCGGCGTCCGCCGGGTAGTAGGGGATGTTTGCGTTGCTTAAAGCATCCGTGGCGCATTGATAAGCTTGCCGTAAGTGATTGCGCATGTTCGTAAGATAGTTATCCACGGTCATCGAATCGCCGAGCAGTTGCGACAACAAATATTGCGTGTGACCAGAACTCGCGCACCAATAGGCGAGCGCGTTCACGGCGTTCAAGATGTCTTGGTTCTCGCTCACCATCACGCCGCAACGCAGGCCGCTGGCGCCAAAATCCTTGGAAAACGCCCAGGTAATGTGGATGTTGTCACCAAGCGCGGGGCTTAGCGTGGCAACGCTAACAAATTCACGCTTGCCGAACACCGAAAGGGCATAGATCTCGTCAACGACCAAGTGAAGTCCGCGCGCTTGCGACCACTCAACAATCTCCATGACCTCTTCACGCGCATAGACCTGACCCAAGGGGTTATTGGGCGTTGTAAACAAAAGCGCGCGGATCGGAACGTCTGCCGTGTCCAAGGCCGCATCAAGCAGCGCCGGTGTGAGTTTGAATTGGTCGACGCTGCTGCAGTGGACAGGAACGACGGTGAGCTCGTCGCGGGTTTCGATGTCGGGCCAAAAGCCCGCATAACTCGGTGTTGGGATAAGCACGCCATCGCCCGGATCACAAATGGCGTAAAACAGGCATTCCAGAATGGCGCCGGCACCGGCGAGCACAATGAGCTGCTCGGGCTCGAATTCGCGTTTTAGGAAGGTCCGTCCCATGAACTCGCTAAGGCGCTGGCGGAACTCATAATTGCCGTTCATCGCGTCGTAGTTGAGTGTCCGCGCCGGCGCTTCGTAAGTTGCAAGCTGTTTGGCTAACGCATGGTTGTCCAGCTTATTTTCGGCGACGCATAGCCCGATGTAGCCTTGCGCGTTTGACACAGGGTGCCATGGATCGCCGATCCGATTGAAATGCTCGACGATGTACTCCGGCATCGGTGGAGAGTCGATCAGTTTGCGCCCACGCAGCGAGAGTGTCGTCATGGGTAATACTCAGCCCGCGAAGCTAAATCTGACCACCTAGATTTTTAATGCTCACAACTCCAGCGGCAATGTGTAGTAGGTGCGCATGATGTAATCACGGTGTTCGAGGAGGATTGGATCGATGGCCGCGACCACGTCTGGCGAGGTCTGTTCAAACATCGGTCGGGCTTTGGGATTAATCGGGCAGTCTTCCTGCGATTGAATGGCAACAAAGTTACTGAACGCGGCCCAATAGAAATCCGCGGCAGTCACCGAATCGCCAATGAGATAAGCGCTACCTTGTTCTTTTTGGCTTTTAAGGATCGCGCTTAACGCATTCATAAATGTGATTGCCCGATCATTGGCACGCGTCGCATCGTCTATCCGGTAACCATATTTTTTGCCAAAGTCCGAGATCTCGCCATCCTTAGGTGGTGTGATAAACGACAGGCGCCGGTTCCAGCCGAATCCAAGTTCTCCGCAAATTTCATGGCACAGGCCAAACATTGCTATTCGCGCGGCCATGTTGCTGGGGATCAGAGGTTTATCTGGCGCCAAGCGCTCAAGGAGCAGCAGAATATCGTTCCATCGATTAATGGGTGGTTCGTCGTTCCAGGCGAGCACGGGCGCACTGTTCGTACCCGACCAAGCGAGTAGCTCGGGGTTATCGCCCATCGGGATTTGGTGGGCAGCGAGACAGTCGAGATCCTTAAATTCCACCATGGCTTTCGCAGCCACACCCCAAGCGCTGGGCATCGCTTTGACAATGACAATTCGCAGGCCATCGGCCTTAATGGCCTCATTGATATCGACATATTTCATTTTTTTCTCCGCACTTTGCGCATACCGTTGAAGCGGGATTCTACCCCTGAAAAAGATCAGGCTGTCGGGGTGTCGGCGCCACGAGAGTCAGTATTTGACTGGGCACATCAATTACCATGATCGGTGACGCAACACACACGAGCCGACAATGCCTGACCTAATCCTTCACCACTACGACCTCTCACCATTCTCGGAGAAGATCCGCCGAGTGCTCGCGTATCGGCAAATACCTTGGGCGGCAGTCGAACAGCCGCTGATGGCGCCGAAACCGGAGTTGACCCCCCTCACCGGTGGTTATCGGCGGATCCCGGTTATGCAAATTGGCGCAGACATTTATTGCGACACCGCGCTTATCGTGCGTGAGCTCGAAGCGCGCTATCGTGAGCGCAGCATCTTGCCGGAGGCATTGGCGGGGGCGGCGGGCGTTTGGGAAGATTGGGCTGATCACCGCCTTTTTATGCTGGCCGCACCACCGACTGTGGTGGACCTTATGGATGCCTTACCGCCCGGCTTCTTCGAGGATCGCAGCGCAATGACTCCCGGGTTCTCCAAGGAGAATCTCCTGGCTGCCGCGCCGCACGCTTATGACCAACTGTGCCATGCGTTCGATACGCTGAATCAACAGCTATCAAATAGTGATTACATTTTGGGCGACAGGTTTACGCTTGCAGACGCGGCATGCTTCCACGTTGTTCGGTTCGCGATGAACAGTCCTCGATTGGCCGCGACCGTCAATGAACGAACGGCGCTTGGCGAATGGGTAAAACGAGTTGAGAATTTGGGGCCAGGAGAAGTCGAAGCCATGACTGGCGCCGAGGCGCTGGCGTTGGCAAAGCGCTCATCGCCGGCGGAACTTGAGCCAGGACTTCTGAGGACCAATGAGTATGCAGTGGATGACGAAGTCACAATTATCGCCGATGACTACGGTCAAGAAACCACCACCGGCGTAGTAACGCGAATTCGCCAGAACGATGTGACGGTGTTGCGCCAAGATCCCGAGCTCGGGGGTATTGCTGTGCACTACCCCCGGGCGGGGTACCGGATTTCGCGCTGAGCGATTTTGAATTCGCTCAATGTTGGGCCAGAAAGGGCAACAGGATTTCGCAGAAGCGTTTTTTCTGTTCGCGTCCCGCGACGACGTGGGCGACATCTTCCATGAGTACTCCCTTCGCGTTCGGTAAGCCTTGCTCTAGCGGTAGGGTCGTACGCGGACTGGTGACCTCATCGCGACCGGCGTGGACCACCAACGTTGGTGCCGCAATCTGATCGAGACGCGCGGAGGTGTCATGCCCGATGCAGGCTTCAACCAATCGCGCATGGGTTTCAACGTTGTTGTTGAGTTCCTTCCAGCCACCGTTGTAGCCCAATAGTTTGTGGCGATGCTCGTTGTAGTACTCGGGCAGGAACGACATCATCACCACCAAACGCTGAAACGCGAGAAATCCGGCCTCGCGATGCACCGTAACAAACATTTCGAGTTGATCCTGGAGCAGCGGGTCCATTTTGATCCAGCAGCCCATGTTGACCATGCAGCGGACCAAGTCTGGCCGGGCGATCGCGACTTCTTGCGCGACGCACGCGCCCATTCCAACTAAGCCAACGAAGCGAACGCTGGTCCAACCGAGATGGTCGAGTAAGCCGATCATGTCATTGGCATGGAGTTTAATGGTTGGGCTTACGGCTAAGTCGTCGTGGGAGTCGCCGATCCCACGGTAGTCGATGCAAAGCACAGAGTATTGATCGGTCAGCCCACGTGCCAGGTGGACGTGGCCCCCGTGGCAGAAAGTTCCCCAACCCCCAATGCACACCGCCGGCGGTCCACCGCCATGGATCTCGTAGTACATCCGGTGATGATTGATCTCGGCGATCGGCATGTGCGCTATCGGGCCGCGAGCGAGCGCTTTAGCGGTTCGAGTTATCCACCCACCGCGGTCAGCGGCGCCGGTTTTGGTTTGCTTGCCAAGCCATCGATATATCTAAGTACGTCAGAGAGTGGCAGCACATCGGCATAACGGCGCCCCACATCGCGCAGGTTGTCCTTGTGCGGTTGTTCTTCCTGATCGCCAACGCAGTCTTCTGGAACGATAGTGCGAAAGCCATAGGAGAAGCTGTCGTTAATTGATGCTCTAACGCAGCCGCTGGTTGTGCAGCCGGTAATGATCACCGTATCCACGCGTTGTTTGGTTAAAAACAACACCAACGGGGTTTGGAAGAACACCGAGGGGGCGGCCTTCATGAAAGTGAAGTCGTAGTCCGGATCATGGATCCGGGGGTCTAATTCCAGCGACGGGTGCCCACGAAAGAAGGTGCCATCGTAGAGCGAACTGACCTTCCAATGCCCCATGTCTTGTGCCCCGCTCCAGCCCACACTGCAGGAGGCCACAGGAATGCCTTTGTGGCGCGCGCGAGCCAAGAGCGTTGCGGTGTTGGCGACCGCCGCGTCGATGAGTGGCGATTGGCCGGTTGCGTACTCAGGGCTTGTAAACGAGAGTTGAAAATCGACATTAACGATGGCCGGTCGCTCACCAAAGCCGATGTTTTGTCCGCCGTAGCCCGCCGTGTCGTACAAATTGCTCATGACCGAACCTTCGCGATTTTCCAGGAGAGGTCATGCTAACACCGCGCTCAGCGTTCGCTAAGACGCGCAATACACACAGGGGGCTTAGGAGGCGTCGCCGGCGTCCGTCTGCTTCACAATACTGGCCGTACCTGTCGTTGCATCGAGTCTGTTGATTTCAACGATGGTGTGGCCGTCGAAATGAGGTTTATGGACTTCCACGAGTTTGATTTCCGTGGAGTTTGGGTTGCTCGCACCAGCAAGCATTGCACTGAGAAAAGCTTCTTTAATCACTGAAAAGAGTTCGCTATTAACCGAAAGCAACAATACGCTGTCGTGACCCGTATGGATCATCGTTCATTGCGTCATTGCGTCATTGCGCAAGCGCTTACAGAGGCTGGCCGTTCAGCGTTACCGAATTATGCACCTCATGCGGCTCGCGGATGGTGTTCATGAGAAAACACATGCGCTCGGCCGTGGCTACCAACTTTGAGATTTCTTGCGCGGGCGCGCGCGAGTCGATATGCAGTGATGTTTCCACATCCACCAGACGGCTCGCTACAGTGTCGGCTGCGATCGAGCCCGTTTGTTCAAACCGGGGTTTGACGATCATCGAAACCTTTTGAAGCTCTATTTTCCTGACCTCGCTCGACCGAGAGAGTTGGGTGAGCATTCAAAATGCGATTGAGGCGGCGAAATAAGCCAGCGGCGGTGGCGCCGTGTCGTCGCCGCCAAGATTGATTCCCTCATCGCAAATCATTTCGAATTGACCAAAGGTGGCCTTTTTGATCTGGCGCTCGCCTTTAACCGTGTTGACTTCGAATGCGATCTGGATCCCGCCCTCTACCGGTGAGAATTGAAAAGGGGAGTCACCGTCAGAGCGGTTCGGAAACGGCGTTTCGTTGTTGCTCATAATGCACCTCTGTGCAGATTGGTATTGATACCTCCACCATTTTTACTCAACTGTACCTATTGCGGAACAGCGCCCACAGGCACCGATTGAGAGAATTTTTGGGAAAGTTACCGGATCGAGCGCTAAGCGCTTGCTGATAATGGCGATTGTTCATAAGCTTTCCCCACCTTTGCTGACCCAAGCATCGACTACTGTTACGTCGTTTCAAGGAGTTGACGATGAACACCCGACTACCAAACATTACCCCGTGGATCAGTTTGTGCATCCTTCTGTTCGCATCCACAGCGCTGGCGGAAAGTCTCAATATCGACATCGGCACTCGCTACAACGCGCTACCGGACACCTACGCGGCCGCTAGCGGCCAAGCGGGATTTTGGAACGACGACGGACTGTCGTTCAACGATCTTGTTGATATCAATAATATAGCGACCGACGTTGATCTGTCCTACAGCTCGAGCATCGTCGATGGCTGGGTTGGTGGGACGTCGCTAACCAACGAAGATTATTTGCAAGGTGACAATTTCTTTGTCTTCAGTGGCGCATGGGCCTTAACGCTCTCCAATCTGGATGCGGGTACCTACGATGTGTACTACTACGCGCCCGGCAACCCGGGTGTCACAACTGGCGCCATGACGATCAATGGCACTCTCGTCGGCAGTTTAACCGGCCAACTGGGACCACTGGTGCAAGGGACAAGCTGGGACGTGCTGACCGATGTGGTGGTTGACGGTTCGAACACGCTTGTCATTGCCGCCACCGGAACATCCGGAGCCCGTGGCCTTGCCGGTCTGCAAATTGTCTCAACCACGGCGGTTCCGCTGCCCGCGGCGTTCTGGATGTTGGGTGGCGGAGTCCTAGCAATCTGCGGTTTTTGCCGGCGGCGGTGAGAGTAAGCCCCCAGCGCTTACGCCCGGCCAGTGGCGCGCGCGATTTTAGGTGAGCGCGGCGTTCTACATCGTCGCGAAGGAGTCTGGCTTCGGTCCACTGCCGCTTCCCACTTGGACCGACCAACCCGGAGCGCTTGATTTATTCGAGGCGCGTGATTCATGTGCCGTTGAACGAATCGATCTTCCTGAGGTGCCAGGCGCCTTCCAATTATTGAACGTGCTTTCCGACAGCGAGGCCGATGCCTTTGTACAGGTTGCCGAACGTCTCGGTTTCCACGCCGATGCGCCAGTTTCCCTGTCTTACGACGTGCGGCACAACGACAATATGAACTGGGTTGTCAGTGAAGATATTGACGGTGAGATCTGGGCGCGCTCCAAAAACTTTGTCCCCGAAACTTTCGGCAACCAAGCGGCGCAAGGTCTGAACGCGCGCTTCCGTTTTTACCGTTATGGTGAAGGCGATTACTTCAAACCCCACACCGATGGTGGTTGGCCGGGCAGTCGGGTGATCGATGGTGAGCTGGTGGTGGATGCCTACCGAGGCTTTTACAGTCAGTTCACCTATCTGATTTTTCTAAACGACGGTTACGAAGGCGGACGCACGCAATTTTTGGTGAGCCGCGAAAATCCGGGACGCCCCGCGATATCGAATGACGATGTCAACGTTGTCAGCATAACGACACCCAAAGGCGGCGTGCTTTGTTTCCCGCACGGCATGCACCCGCAACACTGTCTGCACGCCGGCGAGCTGATTGGCTCTGGCACCAAGTACATCATCCGATCGGAAATATTATTCGGTTGACTGGCAGGAGCGAGGCAAACAAATCGCGTAGCGAATGCGTGGCCAAGCTGTCGAGTGCGCTCCCTGTGAAAAAGTGCACGGCGTGTTTGAGCGACGAAAGGGTTTACTAGTGGAATCGATTCCAAAAACAAGTCACCCCATATGACAGCGCCGCTGCAGTTTGAAGTCTATTGGTCGATGCGAAGTCCCTATTGTTATCTCGCACTTGATCGACTGCTCGCCATCCGTCAGCGTTGGGCGGTAGAGATTCACGTTCGTACCGTCTATCCGGTGGCGATACGTAACCCGGGCTTTTTCAAAACGGCGTCGCCCCACTACCGCCCGTATCACTTGCGTGATTCGCAGCGTATTGCGGAGTTTTTGAAAATACCTTACCGGCGCCCAGTCCCCGATCCGATCATTCAGGACATGTCGACCAACACGATCGCCGCCGAGCAACCCTACATTCGTAGACTCACTCACCTCGCCGCCGCGGCAGAGGAGCAGGGCAAGGCACTTGAATTCCAGGACCGGGTTATGCGGTTGATTTGGAATGGTGAGACGGATGGCTGGCATGAGGCGCCCCATCTCGCCGACGCCATAACCGCTGCCGGCCTTGACGCGAAGTCGATGGAACATTCCATTGAAGCGCGCCCGGATCATTTCGAAGCAATCATTGAGCGTAACCAAGAAGCCCAAACGGCCGCCGGTCATGGTGGGGTGCCTTTGTTTGTTGTCGATGGTGAGCCGTTCTTTGGTCAAGATCGCCTGGACATGCTGCTTTGGCGTTTGCGGCAACGGGGCTTGGTGGAGCGTAGCGCTGCGAAATAATCAGCATGTGACTCAAGGGGGCAACAATGACCCGGGTTCGCGATCTGCGATCAGATGTTCGCCGCCGCGCGTTGGCGCTAACTAAGCATTTATTGCGCTAGGTAAGTTGTGGTGAAGGGCCGTTTATTTTGATGGTCGCGGTGGGTCTCTAAGCGGCCCAAGGAAAACCGCGTGGGGCACCTGATGCATCAAAATGATGCAGTTTTACGCCGCCTGAAATCTCGGGGCCTTCCAGTAGTCTGTGAGCGGTGTCTCACCGCCACCAGTCCGGGTCGTCTAGGGTGTGTCTCGACAAGCATTAAAAACGATCGCGTAGAAGAATGAGTTGCGCTTTACCCATGAGACTCGTCATTGTCACCTTCGCCTTTGTGCTTGGGCACTCGGCAGCCGCCGTGGGTCTGTCCGATCCCAGATCGCAAACACCCTATTCTTGCTCGGGATCGCGGCCGGTTCCATCGGCATTTGAAACCACCGCGTCAACCTCTCGCTTTCTAACGCAAGCGACTTTCGGGCCAACGAAAGCGGCGGTGGGCGACCTTACCGGTGGCAGCGCCTCGCGATGGTTTGTTCAACAACTGCAAGAACCAGCAAGCCTTAACGTTCCTCAGGTTGAGGGCTACATGGCGATGCTGGAGGATCCAACGCAGGATTTTCAAACGCTGACGATCCAGGCTACGACCCTCTCTTTTTGGCGCAATGCGATCGAGGCCGATGATCAGCTTCGCCAGCGCATGGCGTTCGCGCTTTCGCAAATCTTGGTAGTGTCTAATTTCCGGGGCGAAGTCCTCACCGACATCCCTGAGGGTGTGGCTTACTTTCAGGACATCTTGACCGAGCAGGCGTTTGGCAATTACCGCGACCTTTTGGAGACGGTAACCTACTCACCGGCTATGGGCGACTATCTGACCTACATGGGTAACCAGAAGGCGGACCCCGAAACCGGACGCATGCCCGATGAAAATTACGCTCGGGAATTGCTCCAGCTTTTCACGATCGGGCCAGTCGCGCTGCAACCTGACGGGCAACCCTTGCTTGACGCCAATAATCGCCCCATCGAGATCTACGACAACACGGACATTACCGGCCTGGCCCGGGTCTTCACCGGACTTGATCTAAAAGGTTTAAACCGCGACCAGTTCCCGGCCCTCGATAACATCATTAGTTTGGGCACCGGATTAGAAAAGTCGTTTTTACAACCGATGGCGATCACGGAGGCCTTACATTCGACGGCTCCTAAGCAATTTCTCTCCTGTGCGATCCCAGCCCGCACCAAAGCCGCTCCCAGCATCGCCAAGGCGCTCGACTGCATCATCGAACAACCCAACGTTGGACCGTTCGTATCAAGACAGCTCATCCAGCGCCTGACCACCAGCGCCCCTGAGCCCGGCTATGTGTTGCGGGTGTCTAAGGCATTCAACGCCGGCCGCTTTGTCTTGCCCGACGGCACGAAGGTCGGGGAAGGGCGTAAGGGCGATTTGGCCGCAACAGTTGCCGCGATCTTGTTCGACCCCGAAGCCCGATGCGCGACGGCCTTAGCGGATCGCAAGTTCGGCAAAATCCGCGAACCCGTTCTGCGCTTCACACATTGGGCACGCGCGTTCGACGTCGATGCATCCCATCCGCAGTATGCACCTGATCTCTACGACTTGATTCAGCCAGACTCGCTGGCCCAACATCCCTATCGTTCGAAGTCGGTATTCAATTTCTACCGGCCCGGTTACATCGCGCCGGGTACTCGCTCCGGTGCGTTAGGGCTAACCGTGCCGGAACTCCAGATCGTCGATGCCACCACCACCCCGGCTTATATTAATTTCATCGCGTTGTGGGCGTACGGCGGACCTTTGATGTTTGGCGATGAGCGCTACGAAGAGTTAGCCCTGGCCGGTGTGCCCGTTGATACCGATACCTTGGAGGAATCGTTCATCCCAAATTATTCGCAGGAGCTCGACCTCGCTGGTAATGTCGAGGCTCTTGTCGACCACCTCGATGCGCTGTTGCTCTACGGGAGTATGTCGGATGCGACCAAGAGCAGCATCGGGGCGACCCTCATCGAGGCAACCGAATTTGAACCCGAGGAGCCACAAACCGCTTATGAGCGCGTTGCGCTGGCGGTGTTATTGGTTATGACATCCCCTGATTACCTGGTGCAACGATGATGGACGTGAATGGGAAACATCGCCGACAGATTTTGAGAGGCCTCGGGGCAAGTGCGCTAACGGCGACAGCTTTAAGCGGCGCGCCCAGCCGTTTTACGGCCCATGCGGCTGACACGTCGAACTATCAGGCGCTCGTTTGTGTGTTCTTATTTGGTGGGCTCGATCACAACGAGGTCTTAATCCCTTACGACACGGCGAGTTATCGACGTTTTAGAACGCTCAGGTCGTCGTTGATCATAGAGCAGGGAGAATCGCGCCAGCGCGAGCGTTTGCTACCGATCACCATGCAGCAAAACTCGGTTTTGCAAGGGCGACAAATGGCAATGCCGCCGGAGCTGCCGGCGCTCAAGGCATTGTTCGATCGCGGTGATTTGGCCATCGTTGGCAACGTTGGCCCGTTGCTCGAACCGGTCACCCGCCAACGTTTCGAGCGCAGTGCGGCACGCTTACCGCCACGGTTATTTTCCCATAACGATCAGCAGTCAACCTGGCAGGCGAGTGCGCCGGAGGGCGCGCAATTCGGTTGGGGTGGTCTGTTTGCCGACGCTGTCCTTGCCACCGGTGCCAACCAGCGGCAACCGCAGTTCACCACGATCGCCAGCAACGAAGTGGGGCCCTTCCTTACCGGGCGTCAGGTAGTGCCCTATCGGGTGGGCGTGAAGGGCGCGGCGCGCGTGCACTTGCTTGACGATTACTATGACGGTTTCGCTGAGGAACGCGCCGAATCACTCGCGGCCATAAGAGCGCAGTTGGCAGCTCAGCGGTTCAGTGGTGAGCACGTACTCGAACAAGATTTGGCTCGGGCCTTCGCCGCGGCGTTTGATACCAACGAGGCCTACGATCGTGCGCGCCAAGCTGGCGATCCGCTCACCACTGAATTTCCCCAAGGTCCGCTTGGCCAGCAGCTTCATGCAGTGGCCGAAACCATCAACGTACGTGAACAACTGTTCGCCAACAAACAGGTGTTTTTTGTGGGCCTCGGTGGCTTTGATACGCACTCGGCACAGGCCGAGAATTTGCCGCGCCTACTCGAAGAAGTTGACGGGGCTATGGCCGCTTTTTACCGAGCGATGACCGAGCTCGAATTGCAGGAGCAGGTCACCCTGTTCACCGCTTCGGACTTTGGCCGCACGCTCGCGGTGAATGGGGATGGGACCGATCATGGTTGGGGCGGGCATCACCTGGTGCTCGGGGGCGCAGTTAAGGGTGGTGAGATTTATGGCGCCATGCCGCCGACTGAATTGGGACACGATGCCGACTGCGGAAGTGGGCGCTTGATCCCGACCATGGCTGTTGAACAGTACGCCGCCGAGCTTGGCCGGTGGTTTGGGCTCTCACAAACCGAACTCACTAACGCGCTCCCCAATCTGTCTCGGTTCGATGCGTTGAAGAGAACCTTCTTATAGAGCGCGGTGCGACGCGGGTGCTGGCACCGGCTCTAAGCCCGCCACCCGCGGGCTATTCCATTACTAGCGCGCCGCCGCTTCGCCGATTTTCGCGGGCCTCGGTGAGTCGACGCCTTCCGTTTGCAATGGAGTCAACCCTGTCAACCAATCGGCCTGTCAATCGTTATTGACAGTGAGGAGCGAAATTTTGGACTCAATTTCAACAACAAGGAGCGACAACATGCCTGCGGAGGTAACGGTGACACTCGGCATTCTGACGGCCGGGATGAACGCCTATTTAGTTTCACCGTCGCCGCTTGAAACCCGCACAAGCTTAACGGGCGAGTGGCAGCAGATTCTGGGTGCCCTTGGGCCGGCCTTACGCGCACGCCAGCATGACCCAAAGACCGCGTCGTCCGCCCGGGTTGATGATTCCCGGGCGAGTTTGGAAGGCGATCATGATTAACCGGCAGGTGCTGGATTGAAAAACATCGAAACATTTCACGCGCTTAACCGCTTCGGATTAGGAGCCGCGCCGGGCGAAGCAAAAACGCTTGGGAACGATCCCCGGGGTTGGGTCAAAGCACAAATCGTGCGGCACCCGGTCCCCGAAGTGTTTTCTTGGTTCAGCTCTTCCGCTGAGATCATTGCGGCTATTCATAATGCGCGGCTTGCGGGACCCGACGAGCTACGGCAGGCGACCGGTGATGCCTATCGAAAGGGCTTCATCCCCGAGGTGGTAGCCCGCGCGCGCGTGATGATCGGCAGTGATTCACCATTTGCCGAGCGAATGGTGATGTTCTGGTCGAACCACTTCACGGTTTCTAACGCCAAGCGGATTATCGGGCCTGCTATTCCGGCCTATGAACGCGAAGCCATTCGTCCCCATGTGTTTGGCAAGTTTGCCGACATGTTGAAAGCGGTTAGCCGGCATCCGGCAATGATCAGTTATCTCGACAATTTTGCATCAATGGGCGAAAACTCATTGGCGGGCGTGCGGCGCAAAGCTAAAACAGGCACCGAGAAAACCCTCAATGAGAATCTTGCGCGGGAGATCCTTGAGCTGCACACGCTTGGCGTGAATGGTGGCTACCAGCAGGTCGATGTGATCGAGTTAGCCAAGGCAATCACGGGGTGGAGTCATGGTGGCGCCCGCCTGCCATTTGAGCGCCAGCCGGTTCACGGCAATTTCGAATACAAGCACTTTTTCCATGAGCCCGGTCCGAAGACGGTTCTGGGGAAGACCTATCGGGAAAACGGTGATCAAGAGGGTCTGGATATTCTTGAGGATCTCGCGCTTCACCCCGCGACCGCCGAGTTTCTCGCGACTAAATTGGTTCGGCATTTTGTTGCGGACGACCCGAGCGGCGCGGCTGTCGATGCAATTGCCTCGGTCTACCGGGACAGCGGCGGCGATCTCGCCCAAGTCTCGCGCGCGCTTGTTGATCTTGAGCAGGCATGGGCCAGCCCCCTTGCTAAGGTGAAATCACATTACGAGTATGTCGTTGCGGTTCATCGAGCGACAGGACACCGCCAAGCCAAGGCTTTGGATGTCCTTCAACCTTTGCGCGATATGGGTCAATTACCCTTTTCCGCGACCTCACCGGCGGGTTGGGGTGATGAAGCCAAGGATTGGATTGCGCCAGAAGCACTGATGCGTCGCATCGAATGGATCCACAGGTATACCGCGAACCTGAGCAGTGGCTTGGACCCTTTAGCGGAACTGGACGATTTGATGGGCCCAGTGGTTAACGATGCGACGCGCGTGACCGTGCAGCGAGCGCCCACGCGCAAAGATGCCATGGCTCTCATTCTCGCCAGCGCGGAGTTCCAAAGGAGATAAGTATGGTTGATCGTCGCCGTTTTCTAAGCGCCAGTGCCGCCAGTGCGCTGGCAACGCTCGCCAGCACACGTCTAACCTTTGCCTCGATTCCGACCGAGAAACGGCTGATCTTCATTGTCTTGCGTGGCGGACTCGACAGTCTGCACGCCTTACCGCCATACGCCGACAAAGACTTTCTCCGATTGCGCCCCACGCTCGCTCGTGCCGGAGAGCAAGCGGATGGTGTCGTTGATCTCGATGGTTACTTCGGGATGCACCGGGCGTTAGCGCCACTGTTGTCGCTTTATGAGGCTAAGGCGCTGCTCTTCGTACCGGCGGCCGCGACACAATATCGCGACCGCTCACACTTTGACGGGCAAAACTTACTCGAGAATGGTAGTGGCAAACCCTACGGCGCTAAAACCGGCTGGTTGAATCGAGCGTTAGAACCCTTTCAGGGCGAAGATCGCCGCTTCGGTTTATCCATTGGTCCCGCGGTGCCGCTGATCTTGCAAGGTGATGTGCGGATACAAACCTGGTCGGACTCCGCGCTGCCGGATGCGGATGAGGATTTTCTGCGCCGCTTGTTAAAGACGTACAGCACGGACCCCTTATTTAGCGACGCGCTGCAAGACGCGGTCGGGGCCCCGCAAACTGAGGTGGGCAGCGCGGGGATGAGAGCGCGGCCCTTGCGGGGCGCAAACTTCACTCAATCGGTGCGGGCTGCCGCTGACTTGTTATCACGCGTCGATGGGCCGCGGGTCGCCGTTTTGGACCTTGATGGTTGGGATACCCACTTCGATCAAGATCGCCGTCTTTCGACCTTATTCGAAAGCTTGTCGCAAGGGATCTTGGCGCTACAAAGTGGCCTCGCTCAGCATTGGTCGGATACGGCGGTGTTGGTGGTCTCAGAGTTTGGGCGCACGGCCGCGGAAAACGGCAACCGGGGAACCGATCACGGGACCGGCGGCCTCGCGATGCTTGCCGGCGGTGCCGTAGCGGGTGGCCGTATCAATGGCGTGTGGCCGGGGTTGTCCTCAAAGGCACTGTGGGAGGGTCGCGATTTGCGAGCGGTCAACAGCTATGAATCGTTGTTTAAAGCACTTTTGATGGGTCATTTAGGATTGGAACAAAATTGGGTCGAGGACCAGGTGTTCCCGCAAAGCCGCCGCTTGGAACCCATGTCTGGATTACTTAGGACTTAGCCCACGCAAATTCGTCTCGCGTAGTGCCGAGAAACACCCGGGTCGTTTTGCTGATCTCAAAGGTGTTGGGGGTTTTTCGAGTAACCGCAGTCGCTCGGGTTCGCCGAGTTCTGCATCGAGCGCGTCAGCTCCGGCGCGTTGTGAAACCGGCGCCCCAATAACTCAGCAACGCGCCCAACAGGCAAGCTGCCGTCAAAGGGAGTGCGGGTATTCGAACCGGCCCACTCGCTGTTGAAGTCGCGGTGGTGAGCGCGTCAATAGCGGCATCGAAGTCCGTTTGACTCAGTTGATAATTCAATGCAACCCGCACCGGCGCAGAGGATGTGTGGACGACCGGGCCGCCCACACCGGAGGTTGCAAAAAATTCAATATCCACGAGGTAAGCGCCGGCCGCAGGTGCCGAGCCATTGTTGTCGATGGTGAAATCGAGATGCGAATGAATACTGCCGTCTGGCGAAATCTGGTCGATTGCGCCCTCTGGGGTCGTGACACCGGATGTGCTCCAGGTCGTCGTCGATGACAGCGCATCGGTGTAGATGATCTGCTCTTGGTCCGGCACGCTGGTAACCCAACTTGCGCCATCCCAAAACTCGAGTTGCCCAACGCCGCGGTAGTTGAAAATCGAGAGCGCTTGAAAGGTTCCTGATTGCGCCTGATAGCCGGGATCATCGGTCCCTTGCGGGCCGCCCGATAAGTCACCGAAATCTCCCAGGAATAGGAAGCGCCCGGTGGCCGTATCAACCAGCGTGGACTCCAATGTTTCGAGATTCGTCGGCGAGATAGTGACTTGGTTGCTGTCCAGAGTGACCCACACGTCGGAGTGCTGCGCGAGCGCGCAAAGTGGGAGCAAGGCGAGTAAGGTCAAGCAGACGAAACGGTTCACGGTCGGTACTCCTGGCGGTGACGCGCCGATTATAGGGGGCTAATTATACGGTGAATTTGTTACGTTATTACATTTTTGTCGATCTGCGGCGACGCGCTCAGGCATGCGGGCCCGGACTAGGAGATAAGATTGAGCGGGCGCCACAGAAACACAGCCTCGCCGGATTTCCGCAACGGGTGCACAACAACTCAAGCTTGGGTGTCCGGGTGGTTTAATCAAGAAAGCCTAGGCCTTCGGTAAGCTCGCGATCACCGCCTCGGCGGAATCGACCGCGCCATAGAAGTTCTGAAAAATCTCAAGAATCGCGCGGTGGTGGGCGGGCACGTAACTGGCGCATCCATCTTCAACGACGGTGACTCTAAAATCTTGGTCGGAAAGCTCACGTGAAGTCTGCGCAACACAACAATCGGTAACGATCCCGGCGACGGCAACATGTTCGCACCCTAATGCCCGTAGGTTCTGCCCCAACGGCGTTGATGCCAGCGTGCCCGTGGTGGTTTTGCGAAATACGATTTCATCCTCGCGCGGCGCGATACGCGCGTCGGTTCTGGAGCTTTCTTGATCGAGCGGGGGGATCACGGCGTTCCCGCTCGCCTCAATCGATAGACGATTGGCTTCCCGCAAAGCACTCGGTAAATCACTGCCGTCGGCGCGCAATGATCCCATTTCTGTGAAATAGATGGGCAGTTTCGCGGCGCGATACGCGGCGAGCAAATCCTGGAGCTTCGGGATCACAATCTCGTTAACGCGCGAAAAAAACGCGCCGACGTCCCCCGCTGCTGCGGCCTCATCGTAGGCCTGTGACGGGGCGGTGAAGCAAGTCTGTACATCGACGACGACCAACGCGGATTTCATGGTTGTTCCCCTGCTTACTACTTTATCAATTCGCCGCTTGGGATGGGCACAAGCGCATGTTACGAAAACTTTAGGGCGAAAAGGCGACTCACGCGGCTTAAGTTTTTCATCCCTTCCGATCTCGCCCCACGGGGTGATGTTGGGAGCGCCGGTTGCTCGGTGCGCTTATCCCGTCTACGCTCAGCCGCGAAGCGAGGTGCGCGCCCACCTGGAAAGGAGGTAAATCATGGCATCGACGGCAATTGACGCGGTTCACGAACACCTGGCCGCGATAAATTCAAAAAGACGCGATCGGTTTGCCGAGACCATTACCTACCCCTTCTTTCACATTGAGCCCAACGGCGAGAAGGTTATCTACGCCTCCAAGAAGGCTGTTCCCGACATGTCGGCTATGCCGTTCGCGCGCGCGCAGATTGTTAAAGATGAACTTGTCGCCACGTCCGGTCAGCTCCAGGTCTACTTTTTGCACTTTCAGCGTTACGACGAAAACGATGATCCAACGATCCTTGCTCAAGCGCTGTGGGGCGTTGGTGAGGCGAGGGGCGAATGGAAAATAGGGTGGCGGCAGTACCTTGGTGAAATCGGGGCGACGACCCATCCCTCGTTGCTGGCGCCCTTGGCAAGCGAGCCACAGACTTGAGCGCTAAGGTAGATAACATCAATGGGGATCTCGTTGCCTGCGTGGTGCAAAACTCGCGCAAAATGCAATGGGGCAAAAGTCCGAGCGGCACCGTGTGGCGTAAGCGGCTGCACTTGGTCGGCCCTCCTGAATCAGGACAAGTTACCTCGATCGTTCGCTATGAAAACAATGCGAGCTTTCCCGCTCATGATCACCCAGACGGCGAGGAGATCCTGGTTCTTGATGGTGTCTTTTCCGATGAGCACGGCGACTGGCCGGCCGGCACCTACCTCCTTAATCCCGAAGGTTTTCGGCACGCGCCGTTCTCCAAAACCGGTTGCGAGTTGTTCGTTAAACTTCGTCAATATCCCGGCACGAGTCGTCGGCAACTCGCGCTCAACGTGAAGACTCTCAATTGGCAACCAACCGGCCAGGTTGGTGAAAGCGAGAAGCTGCTCTATAGCCAGGCGGGCTATCAGGACGTGACGCGTCTACTTCGCTGGGCGCCAGGCGCCGTATTTTCCGATTTCTACTTTCAAGGTGGCGCGGAACTCTACGTACTGGATGGAATGTTCGAAGATGAATTCGGTGAATATCCAAGCGGAACATGGCTGCGTTTTCCAAAAGACGGCAAAGTTAAGCCTCGCACGCGGCGTGGTTGTACGCTGTATTGCAAAACGAATGGCCTTGCGTACCTCAATGACGGTGCGACCCAGTAAGTTGAGCCCGTCGTTCGCTTTTGTATTGGCAATAACGCTCAGCAATGAGGCAATCGGAGAACGCCGGTGAGTTCAAAGCTTTTAGGAAAGTGTGCATGCGAAAAGGTTCGCTACGAAATCAAAGGTGAACCCCTAGTTACCCAAGCCTGCCACTGTGAGGATTGCCAGCGCACCACCGGCGCGGCATTCGTCATTCACGCGGTTGTCTGCGAAGAAGATTTTCACATCACCGGCGACACGCATATGGGGATCGGACCCACTGGAAGTGGCACAGGGTGTGAGCTCCACGCCTGCGTGTCGTGCGGGGTTATGATTTGGGTGCGTTATCTTTATCACAAGGTTCCGGTGATCGCGGTCCGGGTTGGAACGCTCGAGGATCCGAGTGCCTTAACACCGCAGGCCCATATCTTCACGAGCCGCAAGGTCGCGTGGCTGTCAATTCCCGACGATGTGCCTTCGTTTGCGCAAGGTATCGATCGGTCAAAAGTTTGGCCGCAAGAAAGTATTGATCGCTACGACAGTCTGCTTGCTCTTAAACCGTCGAAGACTTGAGTGCGCGCCTACTCGCCGCTGGCGCGCAATAATCGCCGCGCGCAAGCGTTATCCCCAGATCTCCGTTGCTGCACAAACCATCCGGCAATCCTAATGATCCGCACCAAGCTCGAATGCGAGGCAATCGCTGACCGCTAAGAGCGCCAATTCTGGTGATGAATCGGCAGCCGTTGGGTTGGCCCTAAGCGAGCGTACCGAGAGCCGCCAGGCCGCGGGTTTGTGCCTCGCAGCGGCCGCGCCGGCGGACTGCAGATTGCGCTTAGTCCGGTTGAAAAGGCAACGAGGAATGATGCAAGACAATGCGAAGCGTGCCTTGCGCATCTTTCTTATAACCCCAGCTCTTGTCGACCTTGGTCACGTTGCCATCTTTGTCGGTGAACGTTACCCAGCCCATCCACATGGCGACGTCGCCTTGGATGAAGCTAGCCGAGCTTTCGGATTCGACTTTACGCCAGCTCTTCAGGCCAAAACCGCCGTCGAGTGGATATTTGTCGTTATGTCCCACGAAATACGACAGCGCACCTTCCCGCGTCGGGCGAAAGGTTTGTGCGCCGCTCGCCAAGGTGGGTTTGAACAACACGTCGCCGAGGTTATAGCCGTATGCTGCGTCGAGCGCGCCGTTCGCCAACTCCGTTGCTGCCTCGATGCCGTTTTCATCGTAGGCCGTGGAGATGGCCACGAGTGCGTCGCCCCAGATTTTTCGGGCGTCAGTCAGTTCCTGCTCGGTAATTGAGGCGGTCATGGTCGTTTCCTCCTGCTTGGGCATGCGGGCCCGGTGGTTAATGGAATTAGACGGATCCTAAAGCGAGCCAAGCACGGCATACAACCAAGAGCGCCGCCGCCGGCATGACCGCAAGAAAAGGGGGTGCCGGCCGCGCTGCCGGGAGCCCTCCTCAGGCCCTGTCTCAGCGACTCGAGTTTTCGTGCCTGCGGAGCTTGTCGCGATGGGGCACTTCGTCATCGCCATTCGGCCAACGAGGCCGCTGCGCCTTGGTATTATACTTTAGTAAAGTAATGTAATAACGTTTCAACAATGAGTGGAGAAAAAGGACTGAAGCGCGCCCGTACCCCGGTTCATGTGCTGACCGGTTTCCTCGGGAGCGGCAAGACCACCCTTCTTACGACCTTGCTCCGCCAGCCATCGCTGCGCAACACCTTGGTTATTGTCAATGAACTCGGAGAGGTCGGATTCGATCATTTGCTGCTCATGGAAACCAGCGAGGAGGTGGTTGTGCAGCTCGACGGTGGCTGCGTGTGTTGCGCTGTGCGTGGGGATCTGGTGCGCACATTAGCCGGTGCGCATGAGCATATCGAATCCGCCGTGGCAGGCGGTTTCGAGCGGGTCATCATTGAAACCAGCGGACTGGCCGCGCCCGATGCGATCATCCGCACGCTTATGCTTGAGGCCGATGTTGCGTCGAACTACGTGCTGGGGCGGATCGTGGCAACCTTCGATGTCTTGCAAGGGGCACGGACGGCCGCGAGTTATCCCGAAGCCCGCAGTCAACTGGCGGCAGCGGAGATCGTCGTACCCACCAAACTTGATTTGTTGGAGACCTTGGATCCGGCTGCCCTAGCCGCCGAGATCCGAGCGTACAATCCGGGTGCCGAAGTGTGTTCAAGCGCGGAATTTCTAGTTCGCGCCGGTCGCTGGATAGGTGATGTTGCGCCCTGCGAATTACCAAGCGTCGATTGCGCTCTTCAAGCCGGCCCGATTGAAGCGACCTCAGTCGCGCACTCGCAGAACATTCAAACTTTTCAATTGCGCTGCTCCAAGCCGCTCGAACGCCGCAGATTCAACGCGTGGCTGGCCCTCAGGCTCCGCTTCCACGAAGGCCAAATCCTGCGGGTTAAAGGCTTGGTTCAATTTATCGACAGTCGCTGCCCGGTGTTTGTGCACGGCGTGCAGCAAATGTTCCACCCCGCTCGCACATTTGAAGCTTGGCCGACGGCGAAACCCGAAACGCATCTCGTGTTCATCACACAAGACGTGTCACTGGACACCGTTGAGCGCTCTTTCACAGAGCACGTGATGCAGCAGTGCAGCGCGTCACCCCTTCCGACGTGAACCTAATTCACTGACCGCTCGCTTTGGAAACCGTGTTTTTCGTGCAGCGCTAGGGCAGGGAAAGTGACTCTAGATCCAGGGTTTCGATGCCGCTTCGATTATTCGGTTTTTCATAGGAACGGAATGAGAATCCGGGTACGCAATGACAACGCCCGGCGCTCCCAAATAACTGTTGCCTCACTAACTCACACTTAGGGGCCCCCGAAAAAGGTCCCTTGACCAGTGGTGTGGCCGTCGTCGCGGCGCTCGGTGAATCCGATTGCGTTGCCGGTGCGTGGATATGGCAGCTCATCTCAAGCGCATACCCGGCGCCGCTCACGGTCAACTGTAGGAGGGTGGCGCCCAACATAAAGCCGCAAGTGCGCGCCTTGATTAGAAATTGGCTCGCCGTCACGGCGCGTCAGGTAAGGCGGTGATTAACGTCACTCGTAGGGTACGACGCCGGCCGCCTCGATTCGATAGCCCGCCGAGCCGTAGGTGCTATCGATGCTCTCGACGATGAGTTTGCCGGTTACCCAAACGGTGTCGAACATCTTGCCTTCAAAGGGGTTGTCCTCCTCGGTAACCACATAAACGGTTTGGTTGGCCGGCGGCGGCGGTGTGTGGATGCAGGCGCCGTAGTAGGGGACCAACAAGAATTCCTGCATCTTATCGACGTTCAAATCGAGGGGCACTACAAAACCGGGAAGTTTAATTAGTTTGCCGTTATGGTCGTAAACGACCGGTGCTTCTTTCCAAAAAGCCTTCAGTTCTTCAAGCGCTTGAGCCGCGAGCGGATCGTCGTCCTCTAGGTTATCTAAATCGTACTTTTCCATCAGAGTGTCCAAGCGGAAGTCAGCCGGGATCAGATCGTCCCATTGCAGCTCGAGGGCAGCGGCGGTTAGCGCTTGTGTCACTTGGGGCGCTGCGGTTTGCGCATTCGGTTCCACCGCGACATCCGCCGAGGCCGTGGTTTGGTCGCTAGCATGCTCTGAACCTAGCCGATCGCATCCGGCCAACAGCAGGAGTGGAAAAAGCAATAAGGCTGCTTTAAACAAACGAGGAATCATTAGCGCGTTTCCAGTTAGGTGCGAATTGCCAGGCCGTCGGAGAGCGACAACCGGTAGGCGCGATAAGCGGGGATGGTGCCAACCAAGCAGCCCGACGACCAGACAATACCAAGCAAAGTGAATTCATGCCCAGACAGACCGCCGATGGCCATATAAATTCCGTAGCGGGTTTCGACAAGCGGTTGGGCAACAAGCAACAGAGCATAGAGAAGCCCAAGTCCGGCGATAATCCCGGCGAGCGTTAAAACCGCAGCTTCTCCCATGATGAGACTAAAGATATGCGCCGGGCGGGCGCCCACCGAGCGCAGTATTGCCATCTCCCGGCGGCGCTCGTTGAGACTGGTGAGCAGCGCGCTCAGCATGCCGAACAAGCCCACAACAACGACGAAGCTGGCGACGACCAGTAACGCGTTTTCCGCGATCCCGATAATCCCCCACAGCTCGCTCAGCGCCACGCCCGGAAGAATAGCGGTCAATGGTTCGTGCGGGTAATCGTTGACGAAGCGCTGAACCTGAAAGGTGGCGATCTTTGATTTTAGTCCTAGCAAGCCAGCGGTTATCGCACGCGGAGTCAGGTCTGCGTTGCGCGCCTGGTCGGCTGGCACATTCAGTGCCGGTAGCGGCGCGCCGCCCTGCCAATCGATATGTATTGCCTCGATGGCGGAGAGGCTTACATGCACGGTGCGATCAACAGGTGTGCCGGTTGCCTTTAGGACGCCCGCCACTTTGAACGGCTTATCTTCATGCCGCGTAAAGCTGACATCGCTGGCGCCGTGCGCAATAACCAGCGAATCACCCAAGTGGTAATTCAGTGCTGCGGCAACTTCCGCGCCCAACACCGCATCATATAAATCATTGAAGGTTTGCCCCTGCGCAAGTTCAAGGCTGCGATTGCGCGCGAAACGGTAGTGATTGAAGTAGTCGAGCGAGGTGCCGAGCACGCGGAAACCCTGGTGCGAATCGCCGAGCGAAATTGGCACACTCCAGGCCACATCGGGATGACTAGCGATCGCTTGATAACTCTGCCAGGAAATATTGTTGGTCGCATTGCCGATCCGAAACACGGCATACAACATGAGTTGGACACCGCCGCTGCGTGCGCCAATGATCAAATCCGTTCCCGAAATTGTGTTAGCGAAGCTTTGCCTCGCATCGACACGAATACGCTCAACGCCGATCAACAAGGTTACGCTTAGGGCAATCGATAGTAGCGTGAGGGCCGCGGTAACCCGGCGGTTGATTAAGCTTAGCCACGCCAGCCGCAGGATCGCCATGTTCGTCAAATTACCGGGGTTTGGGTATTGGCGGCGGTATTAAGCTCGGCCAGGCGGATGGTTCGGTCAAAGTAATCCTCCAGCGAGGTATCGTGGCTAACAAACACCAAGGTCGAGCGGGCGAGGCTGCATTCCTCAAACAACAGGCTAATGAACGCCTCGCGCCGATCGGTGTCCAGGGCCGAGGTCGGTTCGTCGGCAATTAATAGCTCGGGCGCGCCCATCAGCGCCCGCGCTGCCGCAACGCGCTGTTGCTGGCCGACGCTCAGCGCCCTTACGGCGCGGTGCAACAAGTCGTCATGCGCCATGTCCAAGTGCGCGAGCAGACGTTGGGCTTCCGCTTCCAGGCTCGATGAGCGCTCAAGAGCGCGGCGTTGACGCAGGTTCGAGAACCGGCATGGCAGTAGCACGTTGTCTATCATCGATAGATAAGGAATGAGATTGAACATCTGAAAGATATAACCGATATGATCGGCTCTGAAGTGGTCGCGTTGGACGCTAGGCAATCGATCCAATTGCTTATCCAGGACCCGGACCTCGCCCTTTTGCGGAACGCTGACTCCCGCCAATAAACTCAGTAAAGTGCTTTTGCCGCTGCCGCTGGGGCCCTCTACAAACACCCGCTCACCTTGTTTAATGCGTAAGGCATCCAGCGACAAAACAATTGGATCTTGCGCGTGCCATCGAAACGAAAGTCCGTGGATATCAACGACGCCTTCCACGGTCAATTGATTTTAGAAACGCAGCAATGGTTGCAACGCATTCACTGTGGCCGCGCCTTGGGCCTGTTCAGTGATGTATTGGATCTGTAGCTTTTCAGTGCCTGGGAATGCTTCGAACAGGCGGATATCGATCTGGCTGATCGCTGCGGGGTCTCCACATTTATAGTGCCAAACGGCGCGGATATCGGTATGTGAGGGGCCTTCATGCTGAGTGTCGTGATGGTGGTGATCGGAGGATGCCTCGTTATGGTGATCATCCTCGTGCTCGTGAGAGTGCGAGTCAGCCTCGGTCGCGCCGCGATGGCCGTGTTCGTCGCTGCCGCCGATCAGTGGAGACGTTAGTTCAACCTCTTCAAGCTTACAGTCGGCGCTCTCGGGGAACACAAAAAGGTGCTCGCCATCTCTTAGCGTTGCCAGCGCGCTTTCCAGCGTTTCACGATCGGCCGCGGATTTTGGCAGGTGCTCATAACCAACGACATTCGCGGCCGGACTGTCAAAGTCGACATAAACGGCGCTGCCGTCCTGCGCGACATTAAGCTGGGCGCTGCCGTGTTCATGGGCGTCGTGGTGACGGCGCTCCGCCGCGACTGCCGCAAGCGCCTGGCTTGCAATGAATAGCATCACAGCGGCGTGATGTTTGATCGGGCAATAAGCAACACCTTTGGCGCGTTGCTTTGGGGAGCGACGCAAGCGTTTGCTCAGCGGATCGCTGCCCAATCTCGTCAGGCGTGGCAGTGGTCTTCTCGGCACAGACGGTAGTTGCGAAGATGTCCCGCGATAAGGAGGACGCCGCCGGTGAGCGTGGCCAGCCGCTCGCCCGTGCCGCCGAGCAGCTCGTGCCCCCACAATGCGGCGAGCACCAACGCCAGCAGTCCCGCGCCGCCAAGCCACACGACCGTCGTGTCCTTATGGCGCAAGCATCCCAAAGCCATCGCCAGCACACTGGTCGGCAAAATCAGCCAGAGCAGATAAAAATGAAAGTCCTCGCTCGTAAACAACGAACTCGTCAGCACGGGGAAGATAATGAGAGCGACCGGGGTGAGCAGGCAATGCACGGCACATAAGGTAGACGCCGATATGGCCGCGACGTCCAGTGATTTTTGCATCCCGGCGTTTGCTTTGGGTTCGATTACGGGGTCGAGCTGATGCATGAATGGATGGGTTGGCCACCAAGGCGTTGAAAGCAGCCTGACATTTTAAGGGATCCCCACACCAGTGAGTACCGTCCTCACTAAGACCCCGCAGGCACGATTAAGTTTTAAAGGTCGTGCAGCGCCGCCATTTCGTCGATTATCTCGCGCTGCAAGGTTTCAACCCGCGCATTCGGTTGCCAGGCCTGGAACATCTCGAGCATGGGGTCCACCACATCGGTCCGTTCGCCGGCCAGCGTTTCCGTCGCGGCATGTACGCAAAACGGGACGTAGGATTCGGCATACCCGCCCTCATGAACCATCACCAGGCGTCCTTCGCAGAGTTGATCAGCGAGTTCCAAGACTTGGTGCGTGAGCTGCCGATACGATTCGCTATGTAAGAGCATGCGCGCGAGTGGGTCGACCCCGCTCGCGTCGTAACCTGAGGCGACAATAATGAGGTCTGGCTGGTGTCGCTCAATGGCGGGAACCACCATGCGCTCCATCGCATACATATAGGCGTTGTGCCCGCCACCGGGTAGCAGCGGCACGTTGATGTTGAAGCCGAGTCCAGCACCCTCGCCGCGTTCCTCAGCGCCACTGTAACCGGGCGGGAAACAGCCCTCCTGATGGAGAGAAATAGTGAGCACCTCGGCGCGATCATAAAACACGGCCTGAGTGCCGTTGCCATGATGTACGTCCCAGTCGAGCACCACGACCCGCTCGACCCCGTGCTCCGCTCGCGCCTTTTCAATTGCGATTGGAATGTTCGCGAGCAGACAAAATCCCATCGGTTTATCGGGTAGACAATGATGGCCCGGCGGGCGGGACATCGAGTAAGCATTTTGATAGTCGCCTTTAAGCACGCCGTCCACCGCGCTGATCGCAAGGCCGGCAGAGACCTTTGCGATGTCATAACTTCCCGGCCCAAATGGCGCAATGGGGCCAAGTTCCCCACCTTGGGCGTCCGATAATTCGCGAAAGCTCTCGATGTACGTGTTGGGATGAACACGCAACAGGTCTTCCTCGGTGGCGCTGGGCGCGCTTTGCATGACAACGGAATCGGCGAGACCGGAAACCTGCAACAAGGAAATTGCGCGACGTTTGGACTCTGGTGATTCGGCAAGACCGGCGCCCGCGGGCGGTTGCACCCAGCCACCGACCGGCGAGACGAGGGCGAACAATCCCTGGGTACTGTGCCAAAGACACCGTTCATCGTGGAAAAATGCAGTTTGCTTCGTCATTGGAGTCCCAACTGGTCTAAGAGAAATTTACGGACAAGGAACGGCGTGAGGCCTCATCGATTTGACTTTAGGGCGCCCGGCAGCTTGCGCATAACGTTGCCCAACCCACCCCAAACCCGTGTGGTAGGGCAATAAGCCGCCTCGATTGGTGTTGGCCACACTTAACCTTAGCGGGCGCGCACTTTAAGGAAACCCCCATAGGGTGAATAGTGTACCCGCCTGCGCGCAGGGTTTGTCGAGCACGGCAAACAGCACCTGAACCTTGTAGCGTAATAAATGATTGTCAGACGCAGAGTTTATTCATTAGGTCGTCTGCCGAGTCCAATCCCGGTAACATCAGGCACCGGGGAAGCATTAAAAAAATAGTGAACGCAAGCAAACGTCTCTAACGGTTGAGAAAGCCTAGTGCCCAAGTCGATCACAATCCCCGCGCTCGTTGCCGCCGTCTTCGGCTTGGCGCTATCGCTGGCTTCGAGCGCTTTGGCCGTAACCTACAAGGTGAGCTTCCATGGGCTTTGGAACGCGAGCCAAGTGAATTTAAGCGCCTTACCTCCCGGCGCCCACTTTACGCAGCTTGTCGGCGCGACGCATGTGGCGGGCGCGACTTTCTGGACGCCCGGAACGCCCGCAAGCCCGGGGGTTGAAGCGGTTGCTGAGGACGGGAATCCGTTCCCTTTGCTGCAGGAGGTTACCCCCGCAGTGAACGCCGGCGACCTTGGTGGTTTCATCACCGTTGCGGATATTTATACCTTTCCATCGACAACCACCTCCACGTTCGAAATCACCGAGGCGCATCCTCGCGTGTCGTTGATCTCGATGGTAGCACCGAGCCCGGATTGGTTTGTTGGCGTCAGCGAGGTCGCCCTCTATAACGGCACGTCCTGGGTTCCCCAACTCAGTATCGACCTGACCCCGTGGGATGCGGGCACGGAGGATGGCAACGCGTTTGATCTCAGCAATCCGCCAACTTCACCACAGGGTGTCATCGCCAATGTCTTTGACTCTCCGTTTATCGGGCAGCCGGTGATCGCCAGGGTGGAATTTGAACTCCTAACGCCGCTGCCACCGAGCGCGCCTGAGGTAGCGGTGCCATTGGGAGTTTGGCCGATGACCATTCTTGGGTTGTTGCTCAGCGCTGGCGGTGCAGTGGCGAGCCGTTCGCGCTTAGCGCGCCGCTGAGGTTTCCGGCGCGAACTGCCAGGCGCGACGGGCAGCGATTGCACTGAAGCGCGCTCGTTGCTTATCGGCGTTTTTTCTTCTCAGTGGGTCCGCCGGCGTCTCGCCAGGCGGGCATCCCGCCTGAAAGCTGCGCGACGTTGTCGATGCCAATGTCCTTAAGCGCCTTCGCCGAGAGCGCCGAGCGCGGGTTACCGTTACAGAACAGCACATAAGTTTTGGCCTGATCTCCGTAGATGTCGCGGTAGTAAGGGCTCTGGGGATCAAACCAGAATTCGATCATGCCGCGCGGCGCATGGTGGGAACCTTCGATGGTGTCGCTCTTTTCGACTTCCCGAATATCGCGCACATCAACAAAGATAAGGTCGCCATCGTCTTTGCGTGCGAGCGCCTGTTCGCAGGAAATCGTAGCGACAGCCGCGAGTGCTTGTTCGGCCAACTGCATGATGCCGGCCGCTGTGCTGTCACCCATCAGTCATACCCTCTCTAAAACGGTGCTCATAATAACTCGCCTGTCGACGGCCCCGGCGCATGTTCTTAAATGCTTTGGTCACTGGTTTAGCTTGCAATTAATGCCATCAGCGTTTCGATCGCGGCTTCTATTTCGCTCGTGCTCTGTTCGATCCCAACGGAAATCCGAACAAGCCCTGCGGTTTCGCTCCCGAGCGTTTGATGCGCCAGCGGGGCGCATTGCAGACCGCAGCCAACGGTAATTGCGGACTTTTTCAACGAGTCGGCAAACTCGGTGCTTGATTGGCCGCTAACCGAAAAGGCGATGGTCGGCATTCGCTGTGTTGGCTCGCGGAACCGCACGCAACGAGCGCCTGCATCTTCAAGCGCGGATTCAATGAGACGGATCTGCTCGCGCCCTCGCGCAAGCTGGCGCGATCGATGGTTTTCCTCCAGCCACCCAAGCGCCGCCCGCAACCCTGCGAGCGCAACCTGATCGACCGATCCGACGTCACAATAACCGGGGCGGTATTTCCCGTCGCCGCACTTCATGCGCGCGCTGTCGCCGATGTAAAGTCCGCCGATCCCCCACGGGCCTTGTAGGCCTTTATGCCCACCGAACGCGACGAGATCGGCACCAAGGGTTACCAGGTTCAGGTCCAGCCAACCGACCACTTGCGCAGCATCAATCAATACTTGTGCGCCGTGCCGGTGGGCAAGCTCGATCGCCCCTTCAACGGGTAGTAAATCCCCGGTGACATTCGCCGCGGCCGTCATCGCAACCAATCCAACATCTTGAGCGGATAATTCGTCTTCCAGCCGGTTGAGATCGAAGGGACTATCGTGACTCGCGCCCACGTATGCCACCGCGACATCGGCGCTCTTAAGTTTCAGCAGCGGGCGGTGCAGCGCATGGTGTTCCCAGGTGCTGGTTAGCACGCGCTTGCGCCCGCCCAGATCGATATCCCCAAGCCCCACTGCCAGCGACGATGTGCAACCGGGCGTCAACAACAGTTGTTCTGCATTCTGAATGCCGAAGAATGCTGCGATCAGGTGATGGGCTTCATTAAAGTCGCCGCCCCATTCGCTGGGCGCGCGAACCATCGCTGCCTTTACGGCATCGACCACCGCTTGCGGTTTAGGCCAACTGGTGCCTGCGTGATTGAGGTAGATATCGTGCTCAGCCATCTCATCGCCTAGGTCGCTCAGTGGATGGCAGTACTCGCTTTGTGGTGCTCGCGCCGCGCGTCGCCGTCAATTAAGGCGACAGAGCCCATACATCCTTAAAGAGGCTTCGGTGCCTTATTCACTAGCTTACCCATGAGCACCCGATCGCGCGACCAGATACACCCCACGCTTGGGAGCCGGTAGCCAGCGGTGTTCAATTTGAAAGCCAGCGTCTTGGTGCCAGCGGATGAGATCCGTCTCGCCAAAGACATTGACGTAAGGCATCAATCTTGCCCAACGCCCTAGCGGGGCCAGCAACTTGAATACCGGCATGAAATCTTTGATGCAAGCGGTCGTCGAGATCAGCAAGCCGCCGGGCTTTAGGAGCGCACTAAGCTGCGAGAGAGCTTGGTCAACATCAGATAGCAAATGGAGAATGCTGTGGGCAATGATCACATCGTAGGTCACACCTTCATGACCGGGCGCGTCGACGCTCGCGATTTCGAAATCGATGTTGTCCACGCCCGCGCGTTCTGCCTTATTGCGGGCGATTTCGATCATCTTCGTCGAAATATCGAGCGCGCGAATGTGTTGGACGCGTGTCGCGTGATGTAAGGCGGTTGAGCCTGTACCACAACCGATTTCCAGCACGGTGTTATGCGAGCGAAGATAGGAATCGGTCTTGGCAAGTTTGGTTTCGTAGACCTCTTGATCGGGCACGGGTTTCGCCGCGTAACGTTCAGCAATACGGTCCCAAAAACGCGCTTCACGGTGTATCGGGGTCTTAATGGCCTGCATATTTCATTCTCCAGTGGCAGCGCGTGCCAAGGCTGGCAGGCTAATGAGTCCGGTAAGACCGGGCAACTTGCTTGGTGATCGCTGCGGTTGCAAACCGGCCTCTTGAAGCCAGCTTTGAGCGAGTTGATCGGAGAGGCGATGGGTACGCCACTTCAGTTGAACATAGCGCCCGAGCAAAGAAGTCCGAGTGAAACAAGCCACCAGCCAACCACCCGGTTTAAGCACGCGTCGCATTTCTTTAAGCGCGACGATTGGATCGGGCAGATGCTCCAGAATATGTGCCGCGATGATCAAATCAAAGCGGTTTGCCGGGTAGGGCAAGGTCCTAACGTTGGCTTGGATCACCCGCGCTTCGATGTTGCTTGCGCGCAGGTTTCGTCGAGTTTCGGCGACCATTGCCGGTGAGATATCCACCCCATCGATGAGAAGTGGCCCGGCCCAGGTGCGTGCGAGCGCCAGCGAAAACTGCCCGCCTCCAATCCCGCAGTCGAGCGCCCTAAGCGTTCTCGTGCGGGCGAGCTGGGATTGCGTAAGAAACCTTTCAAATAGGAAGTCATAGCCCCGTGGCGCACCGAGTCGTGAAGTGGTGCGCTGCCATTTGGGTGCCGCGCGATCGTAGCGCTCGGCAAGTTCAAAGGCA
>JBCCEV010000033.1:0-29687 GCA_039030125.1 Pseudomonadota bacterium
ATACAATCGACATGCTCGGCGTCCTCGTCGTTTGGTGGATAGGTGTCGTTACCTCCTTCCGATCGACGTCGGACGTCCGAGTTCCATTTGATCTAGTGTTACGAGCACTTATTTAGATTTGCGCTAATGCAACAATGATCCCGTACAAAGGTGTGCGCATACGGCGCGATGTCAGCGCAACCGAACCGTTTGCACACTCCCATCGCCAGAGTTCGAGAACCAATAGGTACCAGCGCCGCTATCAAGTAGCGGTGGAGTCGGCGAACGACCCAGACCGAACTTGCGTACGAGCACTGCGTTATCCGCATCAAACGCCATTGCGATGTTCGAGTCAGCATAGACAGCCCATACCACGCTCCCCCTTGCCGATAATGGCCAGGGATTCTCGCCCGCAGCCTGATACTGTCTAACGACGTTCATTTTTTCCGGGTCAAACACGACAAGCTGACCCTCGTCGCTTCTTTGGCTAGCGCACTGGAACCAGAGCAAGCGGCGGTGCAATAGCGGCGGGCCCATGCTCGAGCAAATCGGCCAGCGCCCGAGCATCTTGGAAGGATCGGATTTCGTTACCGCGTGCAACGTCGTGGCGCCGTCTTGTCGCAAGATATTTAGATCCTGCACCATCGATGCGTGAGTGAACCAAAGATTGTCATTCGTCACTGTCACATCGGAAATCATTCCGGGCACAAATGAATATTGGTTCAACAAACGTCCCGTCGAGCCGCTTAGGCGATACAGTCGCGCCGGATGTTCAATCTTCTTACCTAGGAAGGCGCCAAGATTAAACACGATGTCACCAAGATTGGCTGGAAATCGACCGCTTAGCCAGACGTCGTCGCCATCAAATATCGGTTTGAGGGCGGAGTAGTCGAGCCGGGTTCGCGATAGTACTTCACCCGTAGATTCGCTCACCCGCGCCACTGATGACTCATTAGTGGAGATGATACTGACAAAGCCCACGCCAGCGGAGACACCTAACCCCGACGCAGTTCTACCTAGATTGAGCTGAAAGTCGATCTCGCCGCGGCGACGGTCGATCACCGTGACATCCGGGCGATCTTTTGCGGCGACGATGGTGCTGCCCTGCCTAATCCAGATGCTTTTGTCGGTGACAATGGTTTCACTGACTTCGTTTCCCAGATCAAGGACTCGATCCACGAACGGCGACGTTCGATCCGCCCTTACCTGAACTGTTCGTCTCGTGCCTATACGGTCATGAACCTCAGCTAGATTGATTCTTACTCCCGCTCCTTTCGTGGTGAATACCCACAGATAGTTTTCGCGTGGAGAAGAGGCTGCCAAATCTTTGACTATCGGCAACGGCGTGCCAGGTAGCGTCACAGAGAGTAGGTCTCGTCGCCGTTCGGGGTCATAAGCAACGATGCGTGGCGTGTCTTCGTGCACCAACCACAACAAACGACCATCAAAAACTGGCGCATGCGCCCAATCGTCTCGCCGGTGTGCCTCCACCCCTATATGCGCAAGCGTTGACGGAATACGCATCAAGGTTCCGGCGTGGGCGCAAACAACCCACAAGTTTAACCCGTCGAACGATAGATCTTGTGGGCCCGCACAGTGGGCGAATTGAAACGCATGTTCGCCGGTAACCAAGTCAATGCCTTCGATCGTGCCGGTAGACGGGACAACGAACCAAAGATTTCGACCATCACTCACCGGCGGCAACGTCTCCGCCGGATACTCCGGTCTCGCATAGACCGGTATGTCGGGGGCCTTCAAATGGCGCCAACTCACCTTACCGTTCGAGGAAAGCACCCAAAGCCTCTCCTCCACAATGGACATCCAGCGCGGGGGCACAGTCAGCGATGGTTCCGCTTGCACACTGGCATCGGCTGGATCAAGCGCAAGAAGTCGCTCACGCTCTGGATCGAACGTCCATACCCAACGTTTGCCGACCACGGGTGAATACAGCGCACCATCGGTTCGCAGTTTCGCTTTCCATGTGCGTTCTGCTACGTCGAATACATCGATCCCGCTAGCGCTGAACATCCATAAGTTGCCAGCGATAAGATGCAGACCTCTGGGTGTTTCGACTTCGGGGAGTGAGTACTTTGTTAGCGAACCGTTCGAGAGTTCGAAACACAACAACAAAGCGCGATCGGTGTTAAGAATCCACGCTTCATCGTTGACGAGTTGGGTCACGGTTGCACCTGATCCGATCTTGATCCGATCGACCTCGACGAACGGTTCACGCTTCATCCGCACAATGAGTCCAGCACGTTCGAGGACGCTCAACACCCACTGGTCGTGTAGTAGCAGCGCATTGGGTTGGTGTCCAAGCGGCAACGCGCGTTTTTCATAAGTATCTTTGCGTACGCGAACTAGTTGGCCAGCCATCCCCTCGCAAACAATCCAAATAAACTCGTCATCGGCCCGCGGTGCGCGAGGCCGGGCACAAATGCTCTCAATGCGGGTGCGCGTCATCGTCCCGGCGTCGACGTGCACCAGCGCACCGCTGCGTGCTGCGGCCAACCATAGGCCGTCGACTTCGACGATCGGTCGGGTGAAGTTATCCGTTGCTCCTTCAACGGCAGGGCCAACAACTGCCTCGGCGCTGCGTTCGACCACCGCTAGATTTGCCAGTTGTCGCTCCACTTCGTCTCTTGCATCTGCTTCGGCCGCGCTTGCACGAACGGCGGCGTACGCACTCCAAACCGCGACGGCCGATAGTACGAGTAGCGATGATGCAACAGCGACTAAGATGCCGATTATCTTTCGCTGCGCCTGCACCTCTTCGAACACCAAGGAAGATTTGTCAACGCCTCGCACTGGGGCACAAATTGTTGCAAGTACGTCTTTAAATTCACGCGACTTCACCGCCGAACGGCGATCCTCGGCGCTACGAAAACTAAAGCCCGTAGCATCAACGTACAACGGCTCGTTCGCAAACCGGCCCCGTAAATTCGGTGGCAGTGGAGTACGCTCAGTCCAATCGAAGTCATCAACGTCTTTTTGCCAACGCAGATCGCCTTCGGCCAAAACGACGATCAACTTATCAATCGCCCGCGGGTGCTTGCTCAACCACCACTCGACCTCCTCGTGGACCCAAGCCGAACGTGCAGAACTAGGCGAAGCTACGAGGACAAAGAACTCACTATGCGAAATTGCATCGCGCAAGACTTGAGGAAGACTACTACCGGCGGCGATGTTTTGGTTGGCGAGGAAGACATCCAGTTTTCTCGCGCGCTGGAACGCATACCGGACGAGATAGGGGTATAGCTTCAGCCCGCGCTGCAACGCCCGCGCGAGCTCTAGATCTTCAGCGCTGAAAGAAATGAAGATATCTCTTCTTCGCAACCCTTGCGCGTTAGTCTTGGCCCCCATGGAACTTACGCGACGAACGCACTCGTCATTGACACGCAACACCATCGAAACCGCTCGGCGTCGCAATGGTGTAGTCTGCGTCGTAGCCATGAAAACGGAGCGTGGTCAGTATGTTTACCTGCGCCTGACTCATCGCCGGTTGCGAGGGATGTTCAGCTAATACAAGAAGTGCATCCATAACGAGTTCCTTCAGAAGTGGATCGCCCTTTATGGGTACCGTCTTGCGGATAGTGACTTCGCTACGCTCGATCGCACTTTGGAAGTTTTGCAACGCGCCTTTACTGAGAAATGTGACCACGCCCGTGGGATCAAGACTACCGATCAGCGAAGACAGTCCGCCAGAGGCGACGAATTCATCCAGATCAAACTCGGTGCTGAACTGGGCCACGGAGCGCCCATCGCGTAGAATTGTTTCGCCGCGATAACTGCAGAGGTATGGCTGCATCGCGAATCCGTCGAATTGGTCAATGAATTTTTCGATGGCCGCGGTATTGCCGAACGCGTCAGCTAGATTTGGCAGGAACGCCTTAGCGCCAGGAATCGCCAAGACCCGCCCAGGGACAACCATGGCGTTCAGTGTTTCAACCACATCGCACCGTTTTCGGCTCTCAATACCTACACCCTCGGTGAGAGAGTAAAACACGCCGTCGACGAACCAGATCTTCAGATTCGGGCGTTCTCCTTGAGGTAGTGTTTGTAGGCCTTCGGCCTGCGTATCATTCTTTAAGTCGACGAACACACGCATCGCCGGCTCCTTTACAAAACGACCCTCTCCGGTGGAATTGAACGCAAGCCGCGCTTGCGGTGTTTCGATGATGAGTGTAATCGCAATATCGAATGCGAAAGAGCGCGATCCATGCAGCGTGGCGTCGTTAGCTAACTTGAGCATGTCACGGGACAATCCGCTCAGCGTGCAACTGTCCGTCCGCGATGCCGCCTGTGTTTCATCCTTGAGTGGTGCGCCGGACTTAAGCAGATAGAACACAAAGGCCGCAAGCACGCCCACCAACGCGACAACGCCACTGCCCAACAACACTCGTCGCATCAAACCGGTGCTCCGATTCTGCCCACCGAACACGATCTCCGCTTGTTGTTTATCTCTTTCTTAGGTGTATCTAAGACCACCGTCTGTGTTCGGCGGTGGCGCTGGGCGCGCTCATGCACACGCAGCATCGCGAGTTAGGCAGCAGAGCGACCTTTCGTCAAGAGCGCCAGCCATGCGGCCAAGATCAATACGCCTAAGTGCATTCCCAACATCGAACCCGCCCACCTTGTCTCGCTGTGCTGTTCTTGCAGCGCGGCTTGAAGACCATCCAAAGACCAATAAACCGATACGGTTGACTCTGCCACCAAGTTAACAAGCTCTGGAAGCTCAGGAATGATCGCGCCGCTAAAGACAATCTGCGGAATTAGCACAAGCGGCACTAACGTCGTTGCTTGAGCCTGTGTTTGACTCGCCGCCGACAAGAGCAACCCCATTGCCACACCGACCGAGTTGGTCAGCAGCAATAGCGGTATTTGGTAGCGAAGATCCCCAGGAAGCTCGCACAACAACAGGATGCCCGCGACCACCACCGCGACCTGAAACGTGTTAAATATCACGTTGGTCGCGAATTTCGCGCCCAGATAACTTGTGACAGATAGATTAGTGTTTCGCTCTTGGACGAAGATGGGCAGCTCGCGGACGATTTCTTTCGCCGCAAAGTTGCAGCCGATCCAAAAGACGCTCACGCTCGCGAGGAACAACATGGTCGACTGCTCAGCCGGCGAATCCAAGTTACCACCAAACGCAACGCTAATGAGCACCGCGATCATGGCGCTTTGTATCGTCGCGCTGATTGTCGTTCGATGGTCCGCGAGCAGCTTGCGCAAATTTCGCTGCATGAGCACCCAGAGCTGGTGACCCGCCCGCGTTAGCCCAACGTGACGAGTCTGTGCTGCCTCGGGATTGTCTACGGCGGCCAGCGCTTCGGCGGTGTCCGGAGTATCGTTTGCACTTGCGAGAAAATCGGCTTTCCATTCATGACCGGGCTTTTCGTTAAGCCGCCGATAGATATCGGCCAACTTATCAACCTTGAAATAGCAAAGCGCATCTTTCGCGGGGCCGAAGTATGCGAGCTCGCCCGGTGGTGCCAACACGACGAGTCGGTGGCAGAAATCCAACACGTTAGTGAGATTATGGGTGACACACAGCACGGTCATCTGATCTTCGGACAACCCTCGGCACAACTTCATGACCTCCCAGTCCGACAGGTCGTCCAAACCACTTGTCACTTCGTCTAAGAATAACAAACTGGGCCGCGCGATTATCTCGCTCGCTAGACTCGCTCGTTTGCGTTGTCCGCCGCTTAGATGGCTAATGCGCGTCGACAATTGCGGCGTTAACTCAACGCGTTCGAGCGCGGCACCGATGCACTCATCGATGTCCGCCCGAGTAGAATCGCGCGGCAACCGCAATCGGGCTGTGTATCTTAGTGCATCGCGCAGCGACAACTCGTTGTGCAACACCTCTTGTTGCGGCACAAACGCGATGCTTTCTTTCAACGAGCGAAAGTTGCCGTATAAGCTCGTGCCATTAACGTTAACCACACCGCGCGACGCAGGCTCTCTAGCACTGACCGCCTTGAGCAGGGTGCTCTTTCCCGAACCGCTCGGCCCAATGATCGCAACGAACGTATTCGCCGGAATCTGCAGCGATACATCGTTGAGAATGCTCTTGCCGCCGCCGACGATGCGACACACCCCTTGCACCGAGACGGTGGGAGCACCGCTGCTGGCGTGCGACACTTGATCGCCGCCGATGCGTATCGTAAAGGGACCGATATCAACTCGATCGTTTGTCTTTAACTCGACCCATCCCGAGATTCGTTCACCGTTGACAAACGTCCCTTGGTCCGTGCCGAGATCTCGCACGCGAACGCGAGTTTCACTGATATCAAGCTCTGCGTGACGACGTGCAACGGTGGGGTGGTCCAGACGAACGTCGACCTGGTTTTCTTCACGTCCGAGCACGCACTTTCCGCTGGTGACAAAGCCGCTGCCCGTGGCGGTAGTTTGCGGTGCTTTCGCTTCGCTTGGTGGTTGCGGCGATGGTGTCGTCGAAGCCGCCGCAGGACGCGCTGGCTCAGGCGGAGGAAAATCAGCGAGGCTACCCTCACCCAGATACGAAAGCTGGACTGCGCCGAAACGCAATGTGTTCCCGTTCGCCAAAGGCATCGGGGCGGTGAGCGGCCGTTCATCGAGAAAAATGGGGATTCGTTGCGACAGCGGCTCCACGGTGATGCCACGTCGACCCCGCACCACACGCAGCAGATGACCCGGGAAATCTTGCTCAGCGGGCAAACGAATAGCAACGTCTGCCGCGCTACCAATCATTGCAGTGGTTGCAAGGTCGACTTCGTGCCGCACTCCGGCGTGATCTTGGAATACCGCCTTCACGCCGCATCCATCCTCGTGCTTTTGCTACGCATCCTAGGCGCCTGAACCTCAACCACTGACTAGGCCCGCGTCGTTCGCTAGTTTGCTAACTACTTAGCAAACGATCCAGCTGATCTTTTAATCGGCGCTCTCGGGCTTTAAGACGCTGCAACTCTGCTTGCAGTTCTTTCGTACGGTTGGCGTCCTGCTGTTGACCGCGCGCATGTTGCAGCTCCCCAATGCGAAGCTGGCTCTGAACACTCATCATTTCTTGTTCGACCGCGCGAAGTTCAGCGTCCATCACCGCATTTTGGGTCCGCGCCTTAGCCGCCGCCGCCCGGGCTTGGGCGGCTTCGTCTGCCGCCTTGGTGTGCGTTTGGCGTAATTGGGCGATCGATTTCTGTCGTTCTACGGCACGCTGATTCAGACGCTGAAAGTCGCGTTGGTATCGAACTTTAATATCCTGCAGATCTTGATACTCCCTTTGCGCATCGTCATACCGGGTGTCTTGGCCGCGTTCATACGCCGCAAGTCGCTGCTGCGCGGTAACGCATGCCGTCAGCGATAGACAAATGAAACACAATGCGCAAAGCCGATGCACTGTACGCCACCACTGTCGTAGCTCAACGATCGTCATCACCACTGCTAGCCACTCCTTGAGTTGGTTGGGTACGAATGGGGTCATCGTGAATCGGTAACGAGGCTAGCCGCTCATTCATCCGCGCGTGAGTGTCTTCTAACTTCTTGAGCTCTTTGCGCTTCGTAACAACCTGCTCTTCCAACTCGGCCGAAGGTTGGCCGGCCTTTTTTTGCACGTCGAGTGTATCCTGCCAGCGCTTCAATTCCTTGTTGCCCGCGTCGAGCGACTCTTGGACGATTTCCACATTTCGCTCAAGTCGACGACGCTCTTGCACCGCCTTATCAGCAGCGAGTTGCTCTTGCTCAATTTCACGGCGCAACCGCGCGATGTGCTGCGTGTTTTCGTTCTCCACTTGCCGGGCGTTGTTCGTCACCTTCTTTAGATGCTCAACCTCTTGCCGCGCATCCTTCGTCATTTCCTCCGCCGCCCGGATGTCGTCCTCGCGCGCAACAACGTCAATTTTTTGCCGGTAGTAATTGATTCCACCCAATGCACCAGTGACACCACCGGCGATCGCACATTCCTTTTCCTTTTGGGTAAGGAAATAGCAGGCCACGCCCGTTACGACACCCTTTGTCACGAACTCTTGAAAGGCCGCTTGCAACACAAGACTCTCCAAGTACTCCTTTGAACTCGTCCGTAAGTCCTTTTCTGATTTGCTCAACGAGGCCTCGGGCACATCGGCATCCCCGCCCAGCGCCTTCGACAACTTCGAACCAACGTCCTTGAATGGATTCTTCATCCCTTTGAATGGATTCGGGATATTGATGGGACTGTTTTGCGCTGGCGCCGTCGTTGGGGCGATACCAACCGCAAGAATCACGGCGGTACTTATCCAGCAGATCGGGGTATACCGGCGCCTAGCACAATATCCTGCACGTCGTTTCTTCATCGGGTGCTCCTTTAAGATGCCGTGGTGGACAAAGCCACCCGCCATGACGTCTATTTCGGTGGATCGCACGGCCTACCGCGCGGTTTGATCGCGACCAAGTCCTCGGCCACTTGCTCGAGAGTCGGAATCTCATCTCCTATTTCATAGGCCATAGCGTGGCGATGCAGCACTGCGACGAACGGCACCACGCTGCCCCATTCGCGCTCGGACAATCGCCGCTGCGCAATCGGGCTTTGCTTGACAATGACCGCTTCGGGAAACGCCTCGGCCAGCTCAATCGCGGTCTCCTGATACACTCGCAGATTACCTTGCGCGACATCCAACTGGCGCTTCGCGAGTTTCGTCATGCGCTCGTAGTCATTACGGTAGCCATCTACCTCGTCCTGTGCAATCTGGCCAGGCGATCGTCGACGAGTTTCTTCGATTTGTTTCAGCTCCGAAAGCCGTTCCTTCTCGATCTCTTGAATATCGAACAAACGGCAATAGTCATTGCGCACCCGCTCTCCTAATAGGGCGCCTAGACGATAATGGCTGAGCGCGGCGCGATCTCGCGCTTCATTTCGGCTGCGCACATTCGCTTGAAGCTTCGCGCGCAACCGCAGCATGCGTTGCTTAAATGGGCCGTCATCCGCTGCGTCTGCGAGTTCACTGAGCTCCTGTACGGGATCGGTGCGTGCCTGCTCACCCACCTTTTTTTCCTGCACGACAGCGTTGTCAATTTTCGGCAATTGCGTCCATTCTTCGCGAAGCTTGCCCACTCGTACGGCGGCCCGTTCAATCGGCGCCGAAAGCACAAGACGGAAACCAACACTCTTTAGTGCGTCGGCGCTTTGCAGCGGACCGATTTCTTTACGCCACGACGAGCGAATACTGCCCTTTGGCGTTTTTACATCGCCGCCTTTGACCATCCAACCGCCCGCCTGACCATGCAACCGCCCATGTTTGTTCAGGCGAAACGGTTCAAGCACGTATTCCGCTACGTTGCCTAAAATGTCGTGCAATCCAAGCGGGTTACCCGAAAGCAACCCAATCTCCTGCACTTCCCCGCGTGAGCGCTGAGGCTCTTTGTACCAAACGTATTCATCAATGCCGCCCTCGGGCATCGGGAAGCGCTCATCGCGCAACTTTGCCCCTGCCTTTAATCCACCGCGTGCCGCGAATTCCCACTCCGCTTCGGTGGGCAGTCGCAAGTGCCCTGGCACGCCGTCTAACTGTAGGAGCGCTTGTGCGTGGTGCTCGCTAAGCCAACGTGAATATGCGAGGGCGAACACTTGCGCATCAACTTTGGTAAGACCGGTCGCCGGCAGTGCGTCCTTCACCGCCGTGCAATCGCCCGATAATGTGTTGTGCTGTGCTTGCGTCACTTCGTAACGGCCAATCAAATACGCTCGCCCCACCGCATCGGCGACCGGAAAGACACCGGCCAAATGCGCTTCGCGCAATGCCTCCGAGTAGCCGTCGTCTTTATCCGTGGAACCCAGAGTGAGTTCGAGGTCGTCGAACGCACCCGCCCCGGCCGCCACCAGGACTTCGCGGAAGACCATATGGCCTCCACAGGGCATTGGCAAAATTCGGTCCAGTGCTTCTTCGGGATTGGGGTTATAAAAATCGGAGTTCCAAGCCTGTTGCGCAAATGCGGATAATGAGTAACCCAATACTGCGACAGTTACCAGTGCATTAATGCACACGCCCCACACAGATAATCTAAATTTCACGCAACGCCTCCGACGGCTCTATCTTGCTCGCATTACGTCCGGCGACATAAGCCGGAATGCATGCCAAAATAATGACCAAACCCACGCATATCACCCAATCGGCAGCACGCAACACCACTAATTGCGTGCCGACGCCTGCGAATGTGCTTTCCAATATCGCCGCGCCCGAGAACACCCCAACCGCCACAACGATCAACGCCGCAACCGCAATCATTAAAGCCTGCACCACTGGAAATCCCGCGAGCCAGCGCGGCGGAAAACCAAGTAACGCTAACACCGCCAGTGACCGACGCTTCCGCTCCACGTTGGCCGCCATGGAAGCGAGCAGCGCGCCGACCAATCCGACGACGGCAACGCCGACCAACAAGCTGAACACCAGGCGCAATTGGCCGCGAAGACGCAAGGCGCTGTTAATACGGGCCGCTTCGGTGCGAAATTCTACGTTCAATAAAGACTTCGCTTTGTCCGCGAGCGGTGCAACCCGATGGATATCGGTTGCGTACAAGCGCAGCGCCGCATAGCGGGAAATATCACGCCAAGGTTTCGCACCGTCGACACCGAACAGCGGCACCGAAAAATCATGATCTTTGTAGCGCTCAACCGCAGCCAAAAACTCCAGATGCACAAACGCCACCGGGTGCTGCTCTAGATGATTCGGCACAATCTTCTCGAGCACAAAACGCCGCTCGATTTCTTCTTCAACGCCGTCTCGGGCGCGAGTGATGAGTGCCCGCAAGGCATCGCCGGGAGCAACGTCCAGTGCTTTGGCGACGTTAGCAGAGACGCTGAGACGATCGGGTTTTGGCGCGAGCGAAAGGCGATCGGGCGCAAGTGGATCGCCGTCGGCTGAAGGCCACAATCCCACATCTTCCCACCGCGGATGGGCTTCCCCGGCCCGGTCGCGAGCAAGCAGCATTTGACCCGCAATCGGCCGGGTATTCGGCACCACAAAGCCAACCTCGGGGAGCTGTCGCAGCGAGCGCAGCGCATCTTGATGCAGACTAACAGTGCGAGTTGGACGTAACTGCAACACATACGGATCGGATACAAGGTCGTGCATGATGCGGCCCACGAATCCGTTCAGCAGTCCCAGTGCGAGAGCGAGAGGGATGACGATCGCGACAATCACAAGGATTTGGCAAAGGCTTGCGAGTCGATCGTGCTTTAGATCTTCAAACGCACAATGGAATAGTTGCGCTAACACGCCGCTTCAACTCGTCTAGTCATCGGCGGTTCAAGCTCACTGCGCTGAGTGTGCGCATCCGCCCGCAATGTCGCGATCGGAAACTCGAACCTCTCGGCTAGCTCGCGATTATGCGTCACCAAGACACACGCGATCTGCTGGTTGTGCACCAAATCGCAAAGCAGTTGGAGTGTGCGTTCGGCGTTAACGGCATCCAGCGATGCAGTCGGCTCATCGGCCAGTATGAGTTTGGGCCGGTGAATCACCGCCCGTGCGATCGCCACCCGTTGCCGTTCACCGATCGACAGTTGCGCAGGCTTACGGGCCAAAAGCGCACCCGATAACCCCAATCGTTCAGCCAGATCGGTTAATGCCGTGTCGACGCGTTGGTGAGACGCTCGCGCCGGCAGCAAGATGTTTTCGCGCGCGGACAGGAACGGCAGCAACCCACCCGTTTGCAACACATAGCCGATGTGCAGTCGGCGCAGTTCGCACAAACGCTGCGGCTTTTCTGTTGCCCACAGATCCAGCACATCGACTGGCACGCCGCAGGGGCAAAAATTAAAGCGACCCTCGTGAGGAGTTAAACTTAGGGCCAGGATGTCAAGCAAGGTGCTCTTTCCCGAGCCGCTTGGCCCTAAAATCGTGAGTTGTTCACCCGCCGCCACATCAAGGTGTGGCACAAACAAACGAAACTGCGCACCGCGGCGGCGTTCGAGACCGCGCATGCTAACCAGCGGTTTTGTATCCACGACTAATGCCGAGCGGTGTCACGGAAGCAAATCAAGAGGCATCGCGTATACCGCGTCTCCTGGCTCGTCCGATGAGTGTAGCGGCGTCCAGTTCGCGCTGTCATCGTGGATCGATTCGTACTGCGAGATCTTGCTTTGCAAATCGTCGATGAAATCAAACTGTTCAGCCGCACTCATGGTGGCCCACATTTTGGCGTTTAGATTCATTGCCGTCGTCTGATACGGCAATCCCTCCAAGTACTCCAGCAAATGAGTATCCGCAAACGTCTGCGCGTACCCCCCCGTGCCTAACTCTGGATCGCGTCCCATGCGTAATGACAACGCAGTCAGTTTGGGCAAGAATTCTTGTGGTGAAAACTCAGACTCGATCGCCGCCTGACGCACTTGCCGCAGTGTATTGCGCAGATCACTTAAACGATCTTTGGTCAGCAACAAGCGCACTTTCATGGCGAGCGTATTCTTGCCGGGCGAGGTATCAATCGCCCACGCACGCACCATCGGTGGCGCTTCGGCTTTCGTGCGTCGGCCCAAGTAAGCAAGTTGCATGGCACGCCCCACCGCTTTGACTTGGTCTTCTTGGCTTAGTTGCTTACTTTCGGGTTCTTCAGTGAGTTGACCAGCGCTAGTTTGATGTACTTGTGAAATCAACGCATCGGTTAGTTGTGATACCGCCTTTCGATACGCTGCCTCATCCTGGCGGGCGGAGGTCACTTTGTAATACAACGCACCCGTCCCGGGGTAGCGGCTCAGTATGTTGTATTGTTCGGTAGCGATCTCGACATCGCCGCGCCGCTCCGCCTCCGGGGTGAGAATATGGAATGCGTAGATCGCTACTTCTTTTTCCAGCGCTAACTCATTCATACCTTGCGCGCTGAGTTGTGTACTGCTCGCCGGCGTCTCTTTGTCCGGCGACTCTGTCGCGCCGCGCGAACTGGCATCGGTCATGAAAACAATGTAGCGCCCGCCGAATTCAGACCACTTCACCGAGTCCACCGCCTGCTTCAACCCTGCGAAACCGTCTTCTGCCCAACTGCGGGTGGACACTTGCGATGCGGCCAAACCCTTGGCCGCTTCGAGAAATTCTTTGGATGAATCTACCCCGGCGGGATCGACAAAGACCTTGGAGAGATATTCGATTCCTTGCACCTCTTTCGGATCGTCACGGTAGCCAATCAGACCAAAGCGCACTTTGTCTTGGAGCTTTTCGGTTTCCACGCGCTGGTAGATGTCGAGCAACGCCTGCCGCGTACTGTCAATTTCGCGCTGCATCGACCCGGACGCATCGATGACGAATACAATGGCCGAGCGATAGTCTTTGAGCAGATTATTGGAGCGCGTAGAAGTTTGTGGCGCCTTTGGCGTCAGTGTTCTCGTCACTGATGCCACTTCCACGACATTGGTGCGCTTGCGTTTACCGGCAACGCGAATCGTTTCACCGTCGGCCTTTAAAACCGGCAGCAAATAAAACTGTTTGCGAATATCAACGTATTCGTTCGGTTCAACCGCGATAACCTCAGGAAAAGGCGACGGTTCACCTTTGTCTACCGCCGCGTACGTTTTCTTCAGCCGATCGGTCATCTGACCATCAGCAAGAAAAGTGAGCATTGGATCGCGCTTATCGAAAAACAACACGCGCTCGCGCCCGGCTCGTTTTTCAAAGCTAAGGACAAGCCCATGTTGCCATTCAATCGTATGGGCGGCGTTGACGAAGCCGCTCAGCGTCCCGCGGGCATTCGGCCCAACGAGCAATTGCACCTTTCCATTTTTCTCGCGCTTATACACGTAGAAAATCGTGAACGGAGGCACTTCTTGCTTGTCCTTCACCAAACAGGTGCGCGTTGCATCACAACGCGTTACCACTGCTCCGGGACGAGTCAGCACGCGTTGATAGAGCGTCTTCTTATCTTTCATTAGCAATGGGCGCTCTTGGGCCCATAAGCTTTGGGGCATAGTCGCCGCTGAGATCATGAGCGCCAGAACACAAAATCCACGCCAAAGTGATTGACGAGCCACTAGAACCACTGTCTTGTCTCCAGTGTGCAGAGAGCGTGTAAAAACTACTGCGCGCGACCGAGAGGGCCATTACCCAAACTGAGAATAACTAATTGTCGCTCAAAATGCTCATTTACCCAGCGTAAACTGCGCTTCTTCGCGACAAGTTGCCTTTTCTCGTTCGCGCTCGCTACGTTTTTAAACGCTCTCTGCAGAGGTCTGTCAAACTATTGCAACCAACGCGAGACGGAGTTGCTTATCGAGGTAGCGATGTTCTTCGCATCAGTCACTATCTCTCGTTTACGCGCTGAGCGTTGGACGCACGTTGTACATTTATCGTCATTTCTTCAAGTACGCCTTGGCCGCCTCGTGTCCAGCATCCGCGGCGCGTTGGATCCATTCGACGCCGCGCTCCACACCGACGGGATCCGCGCTCGCACCGGATTCTAACAAGCGTCCTAAGCGATACTGAGCATCAAGATTTCCTGCTTCGGCCGGTGCTTGATAAAAGCGCGCGGCCCGCTCGGGGTTTGCGCGTTTAAACGGATTGCCCTCGGGCTTGAAGGTCTCGGGGTCCAGCCACCGAGCGATCTTTAGCGACGCATCGGCGTTTCCCTGGCGGGCTGCGTTTTGATACAACCGCAGCGCTATGTCGGCCTCGCCTAATCCACTACAACGATCGGCAGACGCCACGATCGCTGCGGCGTCCGGTGTACTGTCTTTCATCCACGCAGATATCGCTTCTAATTCGCACTTCGGCTCCGTGGGCGCGGGCGGCTGCGGCTCTTCAGTGACTTGTTTCTTACCTTCGGCGTTGTCCGTCTCAGTGTCTTTGTCCCGCTGTGACGCCCAGTAAAAATAGGCAGCGACCGCACCACCAATCACCAGCACTGCGAGCAACAACCACAACCATGTACCCGATCGTTTCGGCTCTGAAACCGGCGTCGACACCGAGGGCCCGCGAGCGCCGGTGGGCGTATCGACCGTGAACGTCACAGCCGCACCGGCGTTGGCCGTTGCATCACGCGGCGCGGATTCAGCATCGCCGCCGGCTAACGTCTGCGCGGGCGGATCTGGTTCAGCAGGGGGCTCCGGTGCAGTAAACGCCGGAACCGGCTCGGTTTGCGGTTCTACCGTAGACTCTAGCGGCGGCTCGGGCGGTGCCGCCGGCGATTCGGTCGGTGCCTCGATCGGTTGTGGCGCCGTCTCGTGCGCGGTAGCGGATGCGGCGCCGGCCAAAACAAGGGCAGGCCAAGCCAGTCGCAGCTCTCCGGACACTCCCTCGTCCGCGCGCACTTTGATAAGCAACGTCGTGCGCACTAACCAATGGTTGATCGCTGGCGGTATCGTTATCTCGCTCGCGCTGTCGTCCCGATTGATATCCTCGAGCGTCAACCAATGCTCAGCATCTTGCCATCCGCTAGGACCAAGAAACTGCGGGTGTGCATTGCGTCGAATACTCAGTTCAACGCGAGACAAATCCGCGGGCAAGCCCTGCTCAACGCGCAGGCGTGACCAACCCGGTCCATCTTTTTCAGGCTGTTGTACAACACTTGCCTGCATCCTAGACACGACGTTCACCGAGCGACATCATCAAAGCCCCGCTTCCGCCGGACTCGACTTGTTGAGTATTGCGCCGAGCATTTCGTTTTGCTCCGGTGTGATGTCACGTCCACTCGAAAAGCCGATGTTGTCTACCGACAGTTGCACGAGCGACGCAAGCCAATCCTGTGCATAGTCAACTTCTACTGGCCGCCTACGACGACCCAAGGTCGGCACCGATGCATCGTTGGGCGTCACCGGCGGGAATGCGCGCCGGCGCATCTCTGCCGGTGGTGGCGGCACGGGAGGTCGTTCTTCTTCAGGCAGATCGGCATAACCGAGGGAGGCAACTAACGCGTTGATCTCGTTCGCAGCAACTAAAGCCCCCAACTCCGCTAAGTCTTCCCACGCCGTCGAAATTACCTGACCCTGCGCACTCATTGTCCGCATAATCGTTGCGGGCAATTCGCGCCGATGGGCCGCCGTGACGAGCTGCTCCACGATAAACGTACGCGCATCGGCGCTTTCTTTGTCGGCGTCTTCGTCCGCGCTGGCTGTTTCGCGAATCCGATGCAGCCAATCTGCGACGGCTTGTTGCGCGAAATCGGCGGATCGCGGATCACCAGCCGCCACGTTCGCCCCGCCATTGTCCTTAGTGGTCGAAGGCGACTCGTCCGGCTCGTCATCCGCACTGAGATCAAAAAGACTTGATGGCGTTTGCTCCGGTAACGCGGCGTCAGTGGCGGGTTCGGCTACCGATTCGGACCGAACCCCAAAGCGGGCAATATTCATATACAATCCGTAGAAGTCATCCGGCTGCGCCGCCATATCGCGAACAAACTCCCCGAAACCCCGAAATCGACTCGGCGTCAGCGCCCTACCGATAGACTCAATGGCCGCACCGGCTTCTTGACGCCGACGCTCACGCGATGCATCGCCCTCGGCTTCAAAATAGCGCAAGAAACGTCCCTGAAAGTGCGTGGCCACTTGATTCAGCCGCGCTTGCACCTGTTGATCTTTCGTCGCCGGATCGCATACTGGTACTAATCGATCGATGAGATAGCGAATTCCACCGTCGTTAAGGGTGAGCAGCGCATCAAACGCGGCCTCAGGCTCCGCAAAATGCTGCGTAACTTCCATATCGTTTAGAAAATGCTGTTTCAGCTCGGGTAGCTGCGGCTTGATTGCTTCGGCTAGGTCACGCTCGTAACGCACGTCGTCAACCATTTCTTCATCAATGAGATGCAGTTGCTGCACCGAGGGATTTCGCAGCCAGAGCACGTTTCGAAACGCTCTAGGCTGGCCATCTACTTCGTCCCATTCATCGAGCCATCGGTCGCGCCGATAAGGCGCCCACACCGATGCCTCCAAGCGCCGATTCCACTTGGCGGCGCGCGACGCATCGTCTTCGCCCTCCTTACTTTCAAAATCGGCGTCTGACTTCGTCAACACTAAAAACAAGGCGTTTGGTTGTTGCGTTCTTTCATTGGCAGTGTTGCCGTGGGTCAAATTTACCCAGTCGCGAACCATGATGCCTAAGTCTTTCACCTCTGCATTGCTCGGGGGCATGCATAAAAGCATCGACGAAAGCTCTCTTTCCTCGGAGTAACGTTGGAATAGCATCGCCACCTTACCGCGAATGAACAACTCTCGGGCTCGAGAGAGCAGCTCCTCGTCGTCGGCGGTCTTTTCGTCGATACGCCGGTATTTCTCCCGTGACCGCGCACCGGGAAAATCGAGCAAATCAATGTTGTCAAAGATAGGCCAGGTTGCGTTTTGCACCGGCAAACACAGTTCAGCCACTAACGCACATAACGTCGCGCGCGGAATTTGCACGGACTGATCCGTTTCGAGCATTGCGTCCGTTGTCACACCAAGCGTGTCGGCAGCATCCGCGGCGCTTCCCAATCCCAACTTGATGCGATCAACATCAATTATGCTTGTCCCGCGTGGGGTGAGTGCTGTGACTTCAACGTAGGCTTCGTCGGCGAAATTCAGCTCCTCGAGAAAACGCACCAAGTCCTTATACAAAGTGGTGAACTGCTCAATCCCGCCCCACAAGACACTAAACAGCGCCGCTCGTTTTTCCAGGGGCAAGCGCGAGACGACTCGTGAGGTCACGTCCCAATAACGCGTGTCATCAAGGAATTGCGAGGACGCCTTAAAACTGCGATGAAAATAATCGACGAGGTCGTAGATCGCCACCTCGTCGAGATGGGCCAGTGGTTGGCCGTTTGCATCACCGGACACACTTTGCAGAATTTGCCCAACGGCCGCTTCGTCCTTTGGCGGTTCGAATTCCAAATTGTGATGATCAAAATCTAGAAAGTAGATATTGGCGAACACCTTAACGATATCTGTCTCAGTGAATAGCCGAACCGCCACGGGAAAGTCCGCGGGCACATCGCGCGCCTCTTTGGTGAAGCGCGTGACCAAGCCCGTTGACTCCTTATCGCCGGGTGGATTGATTTTCGACAGAAAGTCGAACTCCTGCGCCCCTAAGCGAGTGACTAACCGCTCTTCGTCATCCCGATCACTGCTGGGACGTTTCGCTAGTCGAGAAACCAGATAGGACTTGCCCGCTTGACTCGGGCCAAACACACCAATGCACATGCGCCGGCGCGCCGCGCGGGCTAATTTGCGAGCATCGTTGTCGGTTTGCAACGCGCAGGCCAGTAGATCCGCGGCCTCAGTTTTTACTCGCGCCGAATTCTGTGCTGCATCGCTCACCCAACGTCTTGCATCTTGGGCAGCGGTGCTTAGCGCCTCACCCCTGTTATACAAATCTTGGGACGTCATCGTCTCCTCCTACCCGAGCCGTTTGCAATTATTCGCCCCGTCTGAGAATCCCAGTGTCGAGCCAGTATCCGTCACCATCAACCAGTGTCTGAAGTTTCAAACGCAAGCGGTGACGCACGTTCCTGCCCTCGACGTCTTCGGCGAGATCGATGCGCAGATTTTCCGATAGCAACTCGCTACCGCGTCGAGTTTCGCGTCGAAGGGCAACTTTTATTGGTGTTCTTGCGTGCAATTCTCGGCGATCGGCATCGCTCATATAGTCGATCCAATACAATCGCGTCGCTGGCCACCAATCGTTGGGAAACTGGCGAAAGCCAAGCGGCATTGGACCGCGAAACTCAAACGGCGTTTCGCTCAAATCTTGCTGATCATCATCGAGGTTCAACTCTTCGTAGTACACATCTTCAAGCGGGATCTTGCCGTTGCCATCGAGCTTACCGATAAAGCGCGCGGTCGAACTCGGCAAACGAATGCGATCGCTGCGAAAGTTAAACCCTTCAATGCTGCCTTCGGACATTGCACATAGCATCGCACCGACCGCGGCAGTGGTTTTCGGATCACCGATGCGGCCTTCGTAATCGCGGTACGGGTACCACTGCCCAACGCGAAATCCGTGCAGCGCAACGATGTTACCAACCATCATCGGTAGACTTTCGGACAACAAAGCCTGCACCGCGTTTAGCCGCGACGGACGGCCCGATAGCAACAATACGTCCGTCCCGTAGTGCCAGATAATCTCCGACAGGACGTCCAGTACCTGACCCATGACGCTGCGAATCGTCTGGTCAAGCAACTTCAGATCGACGGGGAAGCTCAGTTCGTGCAGGTCAAAATCAGCCCCGCCATGACTCGCTACCGCCGCATTAATGTAATCAATAACGACAGCGTTCGGTTGATGGTCCGGCGGAAAGAACTCCCCAAACGCCATCTCTTCGTGGCTTTGTTCGAGCGAGTCCGCCTGCTCATACACTGAGATCAAACCCAGCGCGATCGGCGTGGCGATTTGCAATGCGAACTGCTGGCGCCGCAAGCGATCGGCGACGTCCATATCGCCACGATTACCGCCGAACAAGCTCGCGCTCAACGCAGGGGCCGAAGTGACTCCACTGGCCGCCACGGCGCGCTCGATGGGCATTAGCACATGATCTTGTATTACGCGAAAAACGATGTCGTCGCCCGCGACGTTAAACCCTTCGCGAAATCTCTGCTCAGGGAAGATCGTCACCGAATTACCCTGACCTTCACAATCAAAATCAGTGATGACTAGATCGGTCGTGCCGCCACCGATGTCTAACGTGGCGACACGCAACTCGTGATCGTGCTGCGATCCGGGGCGGCGCAGTGTATTAAAGCAAGCGCGAGCATGACCGGAGAAATGCCGAACAACGCGTGTGTACAGGTACACCACCTGCGTCGCGCTCGCTTCGTCCCACTGCAGCACCACCTCAGGCTTAGGAAACGGTGCAGCGGACCAATCAACGCCGGCATCGTCGTTGGCAAATCCAACCACGCCTAAACCGAGGTAGGCTAGATCCCGCGCTTCCTCCGCGCGTTGGCGCAGGATCGCGCGCTCGGCTAATGGCATGGCCGAAGGCATCGTCATGATCACCCGGCGTAGACGCCGCGGGTTTTCACTGTTTTCACGACTCAAACGATGCGCCGGGGAGTTAATCATTGTCAGTGCGTGCAAGAAAATCTCTACCAACGCAAACGCGAACAAACTGCTACGCGAATAACGCGCTTCAAATGCAGCGGCTCGCTCGGTGCGCGGCAGTGTATGTAATGGAACGCCTTCGTCGGTAACCAATGCAGGCAGCGCACCTTGGGCGGCAAACGGCTCTTCATCTCCGCGCATAGACGCCGCATTGAAACGCCACTGTTGCGCCGGTGGATCACTGCTCCATAGATAACGCTTGGGACTAGACATACCGGAGCTGCCTTCGTTGCCGACACGCTCACCGGCGAGCCGCGCGGCTTCGAATCCCACGCGCGCGACCGTGGGCCATTCGAACGCATCGCTGCGCCCACTCTTCACCGACAGATCACTTTTGCCTATTTCAACCAAGGCAAATTCAATGCGGGATTCGAAAGGCTCGGCGTACACGTGCTCGGGCCGATTTAGATCGCGTAACTCAAGCTTCACGGCTTTGGATACATCGGCGCCGTAGTCTGGGTCCGATTCGATCACTAACCCGCACGTCCTGGAGTTGCCGACGTCAAGTACGAGATCGCAATCAACCGGGTCTAGCGTACCGCCGGCGGCAATGCGAAATGGCGGAAACAATTCGATCCGTTCAATTAGATCGAGAAATGCAGCGAATCTGAGTGCGGGCTCAGCCGGACCCGCCGCTTCGTCCCTCAACTCCTCTGTGCTAGGACGCTCTAACATCCGGCGTCCTGTACGGCGGACCTTATCGTCGACGTACATTTCTTCAAACAACTCGAGAAGCCAATCCTCGACCCATTCTTCGTGCAAGAACGCATCTAGGTTGGCTCCATGAGTGACGCATTCGAATGTGCGACCCGCATCGTTCAGCTCTGGCGCGAGGTACGCTTGTCCAGTCGCCGTTTGCATGGAGCTGGTATCGAGCGCGACAACGACGCGATAGTCATTACCATCTGCGTCCGGTTCCTCAAGCGCGACAGTGCGAATGCGCGCCCAATTCGTTGGCCCTTGCGCCAACGCGCTGCCATCGCGACGACGAAACAGCGGTAACGGCAACCACCGACCTGTCACAAAGTCTAGAATCTGCCGCCGCGTTACCGAATAACTGATCGCAGCACCGGTCCTGCTCTTGCCGATTGGTTCGCTGTCTCGATTAATCAACGCGTATTCAGACAGCGATGCCCACGCACCGTCAGATACCTCGTCATAACAGTCCCAGTCTCGCGGCAAACGTTCGTCTTGGCTACTGAAACTAAAGTCCAAGAACTGAATCCCAGAATCCAAGATGATGCTAACCGCGCGGGTGTTGCCCAAAGGTTGCTTGACCGTCATGCGGTTACCCCTTGCGTGGCGCGCGTGATGTGTCTTTCTTCTGTGCTCGTTATTGTTATCTGATTGCGCCGACGCATTAGCGGGTAATCTCCACTCGGTAAGTTGTTCCGTCGGGATTCACCCCGCGACACACCGCGCGCCCGGTCGCTCCACGCAAACACTCTGTTACCGACGGGCTATATTTCTTGCCATCCGGGCAACTAATCGCGCCTTCTTCTACAATGCGCAAGCCCGTGCCTTGCGTGCGCGATGTGCTGGCCTTACCGCGACAGCTCACGCCATCGGCACGCTCGAGAATCACCTCTCCGGTACCGTCCTTGCCGAACTCATAGCGTTGCTTCAGCGGCTCACCGGTCTCTCTATCGGTAAGCCCGCGCCCTGATCGCCATTTGCCTTCGACAAAACCCATATCATCGGGAGCCGCATCTTTTGGGATCGTCAACGGATCAGACGGCGGCGGTTCCGACTCAGCGTTGTCCTGCGGATCTGCTGGCGGATTTGGGGGCGAATCTGGGAGCGCGGGTTCGTCAATCTCCGGCTTTGGCGGTGTTGGTGTGTCTTGTTCTTCCTGTTCACTCAGTTGTTCCGAAGGTTCATCAAGCTCCGGCTTCGGCACTGACGAATCCTCAGACTGCTCGAGCGCATCGTCACTGGTGCCGGGCATCCGACCGTCTACCTCGCCTTCGACTAACGCATCCCTCTCACCATCCCGGCGCCCAACGACGTCAATGTCTGTGTCGCGGCGAATGACCGCAGGATCTTTCGCTTCAGTGCTCGGTTCAACATCCCCGGATCGTTCGGAGGCATCCGCCGGCGGATCAACCGCCGACGGGCTCGTCGCATCTTGTGGCGCGCAATACTTCAATAACGCAAGAAGCAACAGTATCAACAGCAACAACGCGAGCAACCACCACCAACGTCGCCACCACGGGACGCGCGCGGGTCCAACCGCAGGGGTGGGATCATCGGGCGCGGCCGCCGCCGGAGTGACCGGCGCTTTGGGCAAATTGAGCGCACGCGCATCGAAGCCACCGGACTCGCCGGTGAATCCCCACACCGATAGGACCGGCTGATCGCCCACAAAGTAAATCGTTGATTCGTCGGGGCTCTGGAGCGCCGCGTCAATAACATCTGATAATCGAGTTTCGGCGCGAGATTGTGACTCGCGAAGCTGCAGCTCGGTCTTCAGATCCGCAAGCCGGTCGGTGACGCTCGCAATGGTTCCATGCAACGCCGTTTGTTCCTCGCTTGATTGGTCCACCCAGCGCCGCACTTCACCGTCGCACGCGGCATGCCACGTCACGACACTGCCGGCGGAATCGAGCTCCGGTCGAGCAAAAAAGTTTGCGCACTCGTCGTCAAGCTGCGCTTTGATCGTCGCTACCAAGCGTCGGTAGTTTGTGTATACCGGTTCGCCGCCGACACTAAGCGGTCGGAGCTCGCGAAGTTCGGTACGTGTTAGCAATGGTCCGCTACGTGTCATTTTTTGCACTGCGACATGTCCGGCTCACCGGTTGCGCGCTTGATCATTTGGGCCATCTCTGCAGTTGAATTCGGCTGAAACACTCGCCCGCGACCAGCTCTGGCAATGCACTGTGCGGTGGGATTCTTGCCATCACCGATGTCGATGACATTGATCGTTGCCCGCGGTTTGCTTCGCGCCAACTGCTGCGCCACCGCACACGCATCTCCTCCGCACGAATCTTGACCATCACTCACCACAACAATCACTACGTCAACATCGTTCGATGTTCGCCTACCGGCGCGCTCGATCGCGCGAGCCAATGGTGTTCGCTTTAGAGGTTGGAGTCGCGCAACTCGTTGCACGAGTTGCGAACGCTCCGCAAAACGATAGAAACGATCCGCATCAACCTTGCCGCAATCCGAGAACTCAATCAAGCCTACGTCCACGTCTTCAGGCAAGCGCTCAACCATGGTTGCAATCGCGCGCTTCGACGCGTCCATCCGATTGCGTGCGCCGCGAATGGGATCGCGCATGCTTCCCGATGCGTCAACCACTAGCATCACTTCGGGGCTTTCGTACGGCTTACGGGTCGCGCAGGCGGGTTTAGGCTTGCTTGCGGTTGTCTCAACGGGAACGACCGGCTTGGGTGGCGTATCGATCGGCTTCGGTTGGCGTCGCTTTGGCTTCGGAGGGGGAGCGGTCGGCGTCGGTGGTTTCGGGACGGCCTTGGCGATGGGTTTTTCCGTAGGCTCGGGCTTGGCCTGCGCGATGACCGGTTCCGGCTTTGGCGCCGGGGGCGGTTTCGCAGGCTCTTCCTGCATCGCGGTGCACTCTTGCGCTAACGCCTCTCGCCGACGATCGAGAGTCAACAACTCATCGAGAAGATCGCGCTTTTGTGTACGTTTGGTGATGATTTCCTCACCGAGATCAGCAGGTTCCCCGGTGCGTCGTTCAAGCACCGGCTCAAGAGGACGCTGCGCCCACCACACCATGCCAATCAACGCCAGCGTCATCAGCGCGAGCACCGGCCATCGCCACCACAGAGCAGGCGATCGCGATTGCACGTGCAGCCTGGGAGTCTGTTCATCGGTGGCAAGATCCGGGCCGGAGGCTGCTTCGGAATCGGGAGACGCAAAGTTCGTGCTCGGCCCGACAGCGGACGCCACGCCCTTATGGTGACTAGTATTCGTTGTAGTCATGGTTGGCGGTGATTCGATCCCCCAACCCACCACTACCGGTTGCGCTCCGACGACGTAGACGTTCTCAACTGACGGCATCCGCGCGAACGCTATCAAGCCGCGACCTAACGCGACGACTGCGGTTTGGTCTCGGGCCGCCAGCGTTTGTCCCAGACCGCGCACATCGTTGACCAACGACGCGACTTGCGCCATCACCCGCTCGCGCTCAGTCGATGGGAGTTCCGTTACAGCGCTAGCGGTGCCCGATACGCTCGCGTACCAATCCACCTCAGTACTGCCCGAACGACGAGCCGGCCGGGCAAATAACAACGCGTGCTGCACGCTAAGCTGGGTACGGATCGCGCTTAGGTACTGCGCCGAGCCGTCAATGACAGTTCGCCCATCGACACGTAACGCAGCGCCTTCGTCGTACGTAGTGGTCGCGATGAATGCACTGTCCGCCATACGCTAAGCGGCCGCCGCGATGCCCAACAGCATCGCGGCTCGTAGCGGACTAGCGAGATCGCGCACAATCCTGCGTTGCATAATCTATTTCCGACACTGCAACGGAAACGGTGACGTAATCTGCGCCTCGGTGAGTACCTTAGCGAGTTGATCGGTGGATTTGGGTTGGTAAACATTCCCTTGCGTGTTTTTCGCCACACATGCAGAGGAGCTTTCCGGCCCCAGCTTCACCACGTGAATCGCTGTCCAGGGTTTCGCCTTCTTGATTGCGGCCGCCGTCGCGCACGGATCGCCGGAGCAGGACTCAATACCGTCCGTTAGCAAGATGATCACGCCAGATGCGTCTTCTCTCGTGCCATCGAGCTGGCGTGCGGCAAGCCCGATGCTCGCAGCAATGGCCGTGCCGCGCATCGGCTCTAGGCGATTGACGTAGTCGAGCACCTGACGGCGACCCTTCACTGTCTTAATCTGCTTACAATCGGAAAAGGCGACCAACGAGACAGCAGTGTCACTCGGCGTTTGACGCAGAACTTTCGTCACGATCGGCTTAGCAACTTCAGAGCGTCGCGGCCCGTACTTGCGTAATGCCTGTGCCGGAAGTCGCTGGCGCACCCAATCCGCCACAGATGGAAACTTGACCGGCGCTCCGGCACGCCCGGTCATCATTCGCTGCAGCAAACCTTGCATTCCTTGGCGCATCTGCGCTTGGGCGTATTGCTGTTGGTACGCTTGGTAGTACGGCTTGATTTCGTTCTCTGGCATATTCAGCGGAAACGCCATGCTCGAAGAATTATCGTAAACGAGCACCAAATCCGGGCGCACGATCCTTTCGCTCGGACAATACTCGGTCGCCAGCCTTGGCTCGTCCTTCACAACCGGCGGCGTTGGTGGAGGTTGACGCTCGGCGATGCATTGCTCAACAAGTGCATCCCTGCGCTCATCTAAGGCTAACAACTCCTTTATTATCATGGATTTATTCGCCTGATTTCGAGCAATCTCGTCGGATAGATCCTCGCTCGGCCGCTCGCGCTTCTGCGCGATCGGCGTCAGCGGTTGCTGCGCCCACCACACCATTGCCGCCAATAGCGCGAGCATCAAAAGCAGCAGCAGCCAACGCAACCACGCGCCGATGCCTATCGCTGACGCGACTGCGCCCTGGCTCGCCACCGTGGCGGCCGCGGAACTGCGCTCTTCAGTGAGACCGGCCGAATCCGTGGGCGCGTTATCTGTTTGTGTGGCCGCCGAGGATGTCAATGCTGCGCTTGGCGACGGTGCGGCGGCAGGCGACGCTACCGATTCGAAACCCCACGCCGTGACAACAGGTTTACCGCCGACCAGATAAATTTGTTGCGCGCTAACCTTTCCACCGAGCGCTTCGAGACCCGCGGCCAGCACAGCAAGGTTGTCAACGCGGCGTTGCGACAACGTTTCGCCGAATCGTGCGATCTCACCCAGTGCGCTTTGGACCTCGGACACAACCCGCGCCTGCTCGGCCGGCGACAAATCACTAAGGCGTTGTACTTCCCCCTCGCGCGTGGTGTACCAATCGACCTGACTCTCACCGGAGCGGCGCGCAGGCCGCGCTAACAGCAGGCTCTGCTCCTCGCTAAGGCGCCTGCGGATAGCACTTAGAATTTGGCTGGAAAAGTCGATGATCGGTCGACCGCCAACCTGAATCGGCTGCAACGCTGACCATTCACTCGTTTCGAGCAACCTACTTTGCGCCATCGTTCTTCTCTGTTCCGCGGGTGCGTCGCACTATGAGTGAACTACTCGTTATCGTACTCTAGGCGCTAAGCATGGCACACGCCACGACGAACTGGGTACCAAGAAGTATGGCTGAACCCACGACACAAACGGCTGACGAACCGCCACGACGAGCGGGTCCGGGAATGCTGTGGTGGGCACTATTTTTATTGTTACTGGCATCGATCATAGGCGTCGGCGCATACATCGCGACGCGCAAACCCGACACCGTGGTGGAATGGGTGACACCGCCGCCGCCTGAGGAACAAACCAAACTGCTGTCCGAATTAGAGAACGACACAGCAACCTTGTCGGAGCAAGTGGACAGCTTGCGCCAAAGCGTCGAAGTCGGAGAATGCACGCAACTTGAGGCGCTGGAACCTGTTGACAGAAGTTCGTTGACCACTGAACTTGATGAGCTGAGGCAGGCAGATCCTCCGACTGGGAATCAATCACAGAGTGTTGCGCAGCCGACAGCACCAGACCAATCACGACCGAAGCAAGAGGAAACAGAGGAAAATCCGGACGAGCAAAACACCACGGCGGACAAGGATTCAGACAAAGCACTAAAAAAAGATGAGCTTGTTAGCAAGCTGCGGGCATCGACGGTGCTACTCATTGCGAAGACGACGAGCGGGAAGTATTCCACGGGCACCGGATTTTTTATCGCTGCCGACACGATCATCACGAATCGGCACGTTGTCGAAGGAGCGGCAAATCGTGAAGTGATGATCACTAGCAAACAACTTGGCAAATTGCACAAGGGCCAGGTCGTGTCGTTGTCGTCTCAATCCACCATTGGCCAGCCAGACTTTGCTGTGTTGCGCGTCGCGGGCGTGTCGAACAGCCAACCGTTAGCGCTGACCGATCGCTACGACGCGCTGCTATCTGTGGTGACCGGCGGCTACCCGGGGCTTAGCATCAAGAATGACAAAGGCTTTCGTGATCTGCTAAAGGGCGATGTAACGGCCGCTCCGAGCTTGAATATTCACACCGGCGAAATCCGCGCCGTCCAACCTGGACCAACGGGCGGCGAATTACTGCTTCATTCCACCGGAATCTTGCAAGGCAACAGCGGTGGGCCGCTATTGGATAGGTGTGCACGAGTAGTTGGCGTCAACACGTTCATTGCAGTGGAACAACGCCAAGCGGCGCGGCTGAGTTACGCGTTATCGTCAAAGGATCTCAAGACGTTTTTGGTGAGCCGCGGCGTTCGTTACAACTCAAACGCTGGAGCATGCCAAGATGGATCATGACCGCGCGCTCAATTGATTGAGGAGATCACGCTCTAGTTCGAATAAACCGTAACGGCCATGTCGTAACACCGACAATGCCCGAGGTGTTTGTGGGCGAGACAATCCAACCGTATCCGCGGCTTCTTGCGTGAGCGCCTTTCCGAATTTCGTCAGCGGCGGGTCGGCGAGGTAATTCTCTAATAGATGTGCCTTCATCAATGGTACGTACAACGCTTGATCCGGGGGCGGACACTGGCGGGCGGCGCCAAATTCATCGCGGCAAATGCTGGGAAACCTGTCTTGCCATCCCACAGTCGCAGCGCTGCTTGCAAATTGGCCGGACGCCACGGCCACAAGGGGGCTAGATCATCTTTCGCCGGCCAGGGGCGTTTCGCGGGTCCGCCAAAAGCGCGCAACATGACAATCCCATCGTCTGCGCGCGTGAAGTGCTTGATGCGGTCATAACGATATCGAGTTGGCAACGCGTCGTAGCTGGTCGGTGATCCGAGAGAGATGATGCCCAGGCGTTTATTGAAAATTTTGGTTCCTGTTCCCTGACGATCTAGTCCCTTATGCAGTCGATACGCGACGCCTTCTGCGAAGAAGTTGCCTTGCCAATGCGCGATCAAGACAAAAAATTCTTTTCATGACGCGCTGCCTCATTCGCATGGACATCCAATATGGATTTGGCAATCACTTTAACTAAAGGCAAATCGGCCACGTACGTTATGCCGGTGTTGCTCGGTAGCACACCAAATGCCTGCCTCGCGCTCTCAACAACATCGAACGGCGCTTGGCCAAACAATCCCTGCCGCCGCGCTTTGTCTAAGTCTTCCGCTAACTCACACAGCCCCCGCGCCACAATCGCTTTGTTGTTAGCGCACAACTGTTGAATCCAAACCTTCGGGTTGGGATCGGCTCCTGAGGGATTGTGTGTTTCCTCGGCGAGTACATCTATCTCATTCCCGACACGCACGCGCGTGTCATAGCTCGAACCTTGTTGTAGTGGTTTTCCCCACCGTGAGCCTTTGTCGAGCAGGTTGCCCGCGAGAAGCGAAGATCTCATTGATAATTGCCGCGCCCTTTGCCCACTTTTGGCGTGTTTGCACCGTTGATGTAGTAGTAGCTGAAGACATTGCGCAACGACTGCAGCCGTGCGCTCTTTTTTTGTTTCGGGGCCGTACGAAGACACGGGATATTCGTCCAGTACCTTGGTACTCCGGCCCTTCGCAACCGCCCTGACCCTGCTGGCGATAGACACTGTCGTCGCGAATTGCGCCCTTACGTGTTTGTGCGTCCAGAATGCACGCATAGCGCGAGCACGCAAACTAGTTTGCTTATCGACACACCGTGACTCGACATACTTTATAGCGTTTACGAGACCTCTGGACTTGCCCCGGTTTGTTGGACACCTGAGAAGCGGCGACACTGTCGCCCCACGAGGTGTGACCGATGGAAAAGAGAAAACGAAGAGCCTTTTCGGACGAATACAAAGCGGAGGTGGTCAAGCTGATTGTGGATGGAGGTCGTCCACTGGCACAGGTGTGCCGAGAGATGGACCTGACACCGAGCGCCGTACGAAGCTGGGTCCGTCAGGCTAACCACGACAATGACTCAAGCCCCGAGGGGGCTCTCACTGAGAGCGAGCGCGACGAGCTTCGCCGATTGCGTAAAGAGGTCGGTCAACTGCGTCAGGAGCGCGAAATCCTAAAAAAGTCGGTTGTAGATTCAACGGGTCGATGCAACAGCTACTCTGGATGCTTCCGTCACCGAGAGTATTCTGATGAAACGAACCTATACTCACGAAGAACGCGAACTGGTTTTTGATCTCTGGAAACAAGGCGCTGGATTTAGTGAGATCGCCCGTGTGCTTGGCGCCAAACCGGGTTCAGTTTTCACGATCCTAAGGGACCATGGCGGAATAAAGCCGGAAACCAGAAATCGCCCAGCGCGACATCTTTCGCTCGCAAGACGCGCCTCACCTTACTGCTAAAGATTGCTGGCAAAGACGCGATTTCGGTTAACTCGGCCCTGGTGAGAGCTTTCGTTGAACTCCCTGACTCGATGAAGAAATCATTGACATGGGATCGAGGAATGGAACTGGCTAAGCATCTTGAACTGAGTCAAAAAACTGGAATAGCGGTGTACTTCTGTGATCCGCAAAGCCCCTGGCAACGAGGTACAAACGAAAACGCCAATGGGCTCATAAGACAACATTTTCCGAAGAAAACCCGGTTAGATTGCCACACGCAAAGCGTCCTCGATCAGGTCGCAATGCAACTCAACAATAGACCCAGAAAAGTCTTGAATTTCAAAACGCCCTGTG
>JBCCEV010000034.1:0-29632 GCA_039030125.1 Pseudomonadota bacterium
GGCAGAAAGCGGCGTCAGAAATCGAATTGATCTCAGCGGTGCCGCCAATGGCCCCGCCTATATCGATATTGTGCCTCATCAAGGCGCGACTTTAATGGTGGGCCGCTTCGCCGGCGTGATCATCGATGGTGTGGTGCCGAAGATCATGGGCGCCAAGCGGTTCGCCATTAATCACTTGCTAGCCGAGCGGGGTGCGCTCGGTTTTCCATTCCCCAAAGGGACCGGCTGGAGCGGCTTGCTCAAGCGCGTTGAGGCTGGCTAAACCGGGGTTGCCAACAGCGTTTGCACCCGCGAGGTGTCGTACACCACAAATCGTTCCTTGAACTTTAGGGCGTCGCCCTCGCGAACGAGCTTATCGTAGTAACTGCCAGCCTGATAAATCGAGGTGTCGCCTTCCAATAAGGTTTGCACAACGATATAGGATGAGGAAACCGATACGACGTCGTCTTCGATGGCAGTGATCCGCACACCGGACATTGCGTGCCGATAGCGGTGCTCCTGGAAGATATTGGCGTTACTTAGGGAAAACACGCGATCCTGCATCATGCCTTTGCTGTCGAGGTAGACCAACGGGATCTCATAGCCATGATCATAGTTTTCACGCGCGACCATGATGTAGCTGCCGTCATCGACAAAAAACTCGGGCCAGGCGTTGAGGTCGCCTTCATCAAGACTCGCGCAGTAATCGGCAAAGAGTCGATCGATCTCAAAATAGAGCGCGGCATCAGGCGCCATTCGACCAGCCCATGATGTCACGGTACCCGGCCCAGAAAGAGCGGATCATGTTTTCAGTGATCAATGAGCTTTGGCGATCCTGGATTTCATCTCCCATGCCAACGTAGGACGCGTCGCCCGGCGCGCATGAGGAGACCGCGCGTTGTACCAATTCGGTGGCCTCGGTGTCCTCCATCGAGATGTATCCCGCGGGCCCCGCCAAGTTGGCTTGTTTGATTCGCATTGCGCGCAATTGTGGATCATCGTCAGCGTAACCAAAAAAGTGGAACACTAACTCAAATTCATCGGTGCTTTTGGGGAGCACCTGGCGCACGGCGAGGGTATTGTGAATTTGTTGAATGACCATACTGGGGAACAGCGTGTGAATGTTGTTACTCGTTTGTTCCTCGTACTCCTTACGCGTCTCCAACAGGCTCATATCCTGCAGCGCGACGTTTTCTTTATACGTGGTGATCCCTTCGTCTTTATACGCTTGCTTAGTGGCCTCGTCTTCGATGGGCGTGGAGGTAATGATTGAATGTAAGCCGTGCCGCGAATCGACAATACTACGGCCCATCATATTGGAGCGATAGATGTTGAAGCTCGTATGAAACAGATGCAGCAAACTGGCGTGATAAGGGTCTTTCACGTTTTCGTAATACAGCTTCCAGTTCGAATGCGCGTACTGGCGGGTGCACCCCAGGTATTCAACCGGTTTGGAGAAAATACGATCGACCCAGGGCAGCATTTCATCGCCGATATATTCGGTAAGCTCTGGCGCATCCTGCGACAGGGATCCGAACACCAGGCCCCGGTATTCGGTGACCCGGATTGGGGTTAGGGAATGTTCCGCCAACGAGAAGTCCTCGGGCATGCCGGCCTTATCGTTAAGCCCGGCGCGAAAAGGTACCCCTTTGAGCTCGCCTCTTTGGTTGTATGTCCATTGGTGATAGACACAACGGTGGCTGGCGGCATTGCCACGCAGTTGGCGGCAAACGATTGCGCCACGATGGGCGCAGCGGTTAATCCATCCGGCAATTTCGCCGTCGCGGGTATGGGTGACCACCACCGGTGTGGTGCCGATATAGGTTGATTTGAAGTCACTGGGATTCTTGATTTCATCGAGCAGCGCCAAGAAGTGCCAAGTCGGACCGTGATAGATACGTTCTTGCTCGCGCTCGAAAATAGCCTCGTCGGTGAACACCGCGTAGGGGGCGCCACCATCGACCGGCCAAGGCAGGTGGTCGAGTTCGGATTCGGATAATACGCTGGCCATGACTTATTCCTCGTGGGTAGAACACAGTGCCGCCAGTCCGATGGCTGAGGAGCACTACAAATATGCGGCCAAGTGCTTGCCTGGGTCAATTGCCGCGGTAAGTCTGATCAAAGTCTCCGGCTTTTGATAATGCAGGGCCTTTTCCCGACCTTCCTCCGTGGTTTGCGGGGGCCCGATATAGCTGCCCAGGTCGCGGCCCCACTGCAGCACGGCTTGGCCGAATGCCACCCGTTGTTGCTCCCAGGTCGCCAGCGAATGTTGATCCGCTAGAGCGGCGCCAAGCGTCGCTGCGTCATCCGCCGCCTTGGAAACGCCAATCCCCACGTGCGGGCGCGCGGTTACCGCGGCATCGCCAATCAAGATCACTCGATCGTGAACAAAACGCGAAGTCCCGACGTCGTAGATCCCCTGGAAAAAGGGTTTCGGTGTTGCTTGCACGATGTCCTGCATCTGCGGTGCAAGTAGTTCGCCGGCCTGTTCTCGCAAGCCTTCGATATGGGTCTCTCGAATTTGCGGATGTGGGATCCCGTTTGGATAGTGGCGCCCCGAGCTGTCGGTCAGCATGTCTTGGAGTTGCTCGGCATCGGCGGTGCGATACCAAGCCCAGTTATACCAACGTTCACCGGGTTTCAGCGCATCATCCTTGCCGGCGACCAAATATCCCAGCCAATGTCCTCCAGGTACCATGTCCAGCGCCATTCGTTCCTCGACGAGCGCATGAGTCGCCGATGGGATCCGGGTCTCATCGAACAAACCGCGCCACGCAAAATAGCCGCAATAATCCAGCGTTTTGTCTGGAGCGACGATCGAGCGCACCGTTGAGTAATTACCATCGGCACCGATAATCCAATCGGCTTCCACCGGATCGCGATCCTTAAACTCGGCGACAACGCGCTCGCCTCGATTTTGGATACCAACTAGCGCCGCCCCGTTGTGGTAGTGCTCATCGGGAAACTGTTGGCGTAAAAAACGATAGATCAAACCCCAGGAGGACATGATCTGGTGCGCGTCGATTGCGCCGATCACTTCCCCCTTGCGGTCGAAAATAACCCGTCCTGTGGAGCGCACTCCCATCTCGTCGCGCAGCTCGACGCCGGCGCGGCGGAATGCGTTATAAAGTTCATCATGGGTCGCAATGCCCGCGCCGCGGTTCGCCAATTCATGCTCTGAACGCTCGAAGACTTCGGCATCCCAGCCGTTGGCGCGAAGTGCGATCGCTGCGAACAGTCCCGCCATCGAGCCGCCAATGATCGCGACCTTTCCGTGCTTTTGAGTCTGGTTAACCATGGGGTTGGCTCAGCAGTTTCGCAAAACTCAACTCGTGGCTGTCGGGATCGGTGACGTGGAAAAAGCGCTCGCCCCAGGGTGCATCGCGCGGTGGCGCCTCGGTTGGGAATTTCGCGCGTTCGCAAGTCTCGTACAACGCATCGACGTCGCTGACGTAAAAGATCACGCGTCCCCACCAGGACCATTCACGATCGGGCTCCAGGATCAGGTTTAAAAATTGTTGGCCGAACTCGAACGATGTGAATGGCGCATCCTCGCCGCCATAGCGGCTGGAGAAGCCGAGCGTCCGGTAGAATCGAACCGCGCGCGCCATATCGTGAGTTGCGAGTGTGATCGCGCTGATCGATTCAACGGTGGCGTGACCCATCTAGATTTCACGCGCGAGTTTTTCGGCGTCGACCACAACGGCTTCGATGCGCCGCGGCGCCACAACGTCGCCTATGGCGTGGCATTCTTGGCCGCGCGCCTCGATTTCCCTGCGCAACGCATCGTTGGGAAAGCGATGAATGGCAATCACGACGCTATCGACCGTGCCTCGCACGACATGCGGCCGCCGAGCTCATGTTCTTTTTCAAATAAGTGCACGTCGTGGCCGCGCGCCGCAGCGGTTGCGGCAAACTGCATGCCGGCCGGGCCGCCGCCAACCACATTGATGGTTTTACTCTGTGAATGCGCAACCTCCATTAACGAGCCGTTGCCCCAATAGACCATATTTCAGCCGTCTCCCTTTTGCAGCATCTCGCCCCATTCCTCCATGGTGATCACACCGCCTTCTTCCTCAGGGCGGCCCACATCCTTGCCAGGGAGCACGTCTTGCACGGCATCGATGCGTTTCCAAGCAGCCAAAGGCGTCTCACTTTCTTCTTTAGGCACGTACTTCGAGGGCTCGACCTTTTGAAATTTCGGGATATAGCGCGGGCAGTTGATCCACATTTTGCTCAAACTAACCCGCACAATCAGCTCTGCTTCTTTATATTCGCCCAGCAGCGGATCGCTATCCTGTATAGACGCCTTCCCGTGAAACCGAATTCGGTGTGGGTTTTCGAAATCTATAAACAGGATCCCAATTTCTGGTTTGGCCGCCAGATTGCCCATTGAGTAGAACATACCGTTGCCATCGTAGCTTGGGAAAGCAATCGTGTTCTGATCGACAACTTTGATGAAACCCACCGGTCCACCTTTGAACGAAACGGTGGGTTGACCGCTGGGGTCGACGGTTGAGAGAAAAAAGAACTCCCGTGACTCGATGAACATTTTTTCCATTTCGCCGATTTCCTCGGCGATGATCATTTCTTCCAAGCGATCCGCCATGCGACGGGTGTCGAACTGATCTTGAAGTGCGCGGTGCGAATCAGTGTAGATATTGCTCATTATTATCCCTCCCATAGGTCTTGGAACGCATCGTAGCAGGAAATAGCGCGCGCCTCGCGGCGGGACCTAAACATCACCTAAACAAGAGATCACGAGTGGAAAACGTAGCAAGTTCGAAACCTGGGTGATGGGTAGAGACTTTCGCCAGTGCGTTGTTTGATTCATAGGCCGCCCCGGCAGCGACCAGCATGACGTTGAAGTGCGCCCCGTCATCCGGGTGGGCAAGCTCGGCGGCGGGCGCGCGATCGCGCCAGTTGATGAGACTGTCGACGTCGCCATCGCGCAGTGTTTCATCAGCCCAGCGGTCAAACTCAGCGGCCCAGTTTGGCGTGGTGTCGTATTCAAACAGTGTTGCAAGATTATGGGTGAGTGTGCCGCTGCTTAAAATCAAAATGCCCTCATCTCGAAGCGGCGAGAGCAGGCGCCCGAGTTCGAACAATCTCGATGAATTCGCGAACGGCAGCGATACTTCCACTAAGGGAATGTCGCCGTTTGGAAAAATATGGATCAAAGGCATCCAGATGGTGTGGTTAAAACCTCGATGCGGCTGTGGGTCGATATCAAACGGGCCGCGCCTGAGCAGATACTCAACCGCGCTGGAAAGCGTGATTGCGTGGGGTGGGTGATAACGCAGACCCTCGGCAAAACGGCGAAATCGACGCGGGAAGCTACGCCGCGCGATCCCGAGATCCGCGATCGTGATCTCCTGTTCTCGAACGTGCGGGGTGAAGGCCACGATGCCGTTGGGTTTGCGCGGTAGAAGGTCCCCCATGGCTTTGTATTGAGCGCCACGTTTTTTATCCTTGCCCATATCAGGTCCCGCATGCCCTAAGAACAAGCACGGCATGCGGGTCTCGCCGGCGCTGGCGACGGGCAGGGAAGCTGCGGCGGCGAGCGCCGCGCTCTTCAATAGAAACTCGCGCCGATCAGTCAACGGTCGTCCCGCGTCGATGACAACCAAAGCAGGAAAATCCTAAACCGCTATCGGGATCATATTTCGCGACGCCCATTAATCGCGCCATGGCCGGGGTGATGTTGTCGCGTTTGAATTTCTGATAAGGCGTGAGAACCGCATCGGCCAGATAAAGCGCGCGCACATTTTCCGGATCTAAGTCGTCGAGCGTCGAATTCGACATCTTGTAGCTCGCGCGCTCCGGCTCAGGCCCGTGGCAACTCCGGCAGGTAATTTCTGGATGTTCAGTATCTTGGAATTTTTGGTAGCGCTCGGAAATCACCGGATGGATCAAAAACGTCATCTGCGAATGACGTTTAGCGAACGACAAGAACTGCCATTCGTCGTCGGCGGGCAATGGGTTATCGTCCGCGCCAATATTGGCCGAGAGCAGCGTGAGGCAGGGCGCCAGTAATAATGCTTGGATTGGGAGCCGCATGTCTCTAGGACAGGGGTAGCGCAGCAAATGTTCCGGGGTCAGCCGAGAACGGCCCTGCCCGCCAGCCACCTTGCGCACTCGGGGCTCAGGTTCTCCGCGGCCACCCGATCATATTTTTCCAGATCGGTCTCGCTCAAAGTCCCCCGCCAGCGGGCGTTGGTGCCCTTGTAGATGAACTGCTGCGCGCCGCCTTTGAGGTTGGCGTCCAATTTAGGGCTGACGTCCGAGGCGTTCTTTTTCATGTAATCGAAGGTGCAGTGCTCGACCTGGCTTGGCCATAGCGATTCTTGGATTGGGATCGCCAAAAAATCGGCGATTTTGCGCATCTGGCCATCCAGATCGCCTTTCAGATCGTTGAAGTGCAACAGCATCACGTTGTCGTACTCGCGAATGTCCCACCAGGTCTGGATGTTGGAGAAGAACGGCCAGATCGGAAAGCCATCGTTATCGAGCCAATCATGAAAGTAGGCAACCAGGTCCGATTTGGGTTCGCCGATGGGCGGACCCACGCGCCCCGGCGTGTCGTTCAACGCCTTGTAGAGGGTGTCGCCATAGCCCGAGTGATGATTATGCCAACTCCATAAGGCATCTCGTCCGTCACGCGCGACGTAGAGATATTTAACCGTGTCATGGATGTCGATGGCGTCGGCCGGCAAATGGGTTTTAAGGAAACGACGGTGGGTCTGGGCGGCGACCATTTTGAGCACGTCTTCAATAGGCGCGGGGCGGAAGTCAATCCAAGGCGCGATGTCCATCACCGCGATCCCCTCTTCGCCATCGAAGATCAATTGCGCCACGATTTGTTGTAGCCAGGTTGTCCCCGATTTGGCCCAGGTGCCAATGACGATGTCGTCATCACGATATTCAAAGCCATCCCAGCGTGTCGAGTCCATGTGGTGATTTTGGAGTTCAGTGGTCTTTACACGCACATCGAGTTCCTAAATTGAACGAATTACCAGGTGTCGATATTCGGCCGTTTTTTTCCTGACCGTTGTGGTTTGGGCGCGGCCTCCAATGCGGCGGTGATCCACTGGCGCGATTCCGCCGGATCGATCACGTCATCAAACTCAAAATGGCTGGCCATGTTTACGGCTTTGCCTTGCGCGTAGAGCCCGGCAACCATCTCTTCATATCTCTCTTTGCGGGCCTGGGTGTCCTCAATCGCGGCCAACTCATCACGGTAGCCAAGCTTGACGAAGCCTTCGAGGCCCATGCCGCCAAACTCTCCGGTGGGCCAGGCGACCGTGAAATTGGTCGCCTTGAAGCTGCCGCCGGCCATGGCTTGCGCACCCAAGCCGTATCCTTTGCGCAAAATGATGGTGAAGAACGGTACATCAACATTCGCACCGGTCACGAACATTCTTGCCGCGTGCCGCACCAGCGCGGATTTTTCCGACTCGGGTCCCACCATGATCCCCGGGCAGTCGCACAAGAATAGAAGAGGGATGTCGAAGGCGTCACAGAGCTGCATGAAGCGCGCGGCTTTATCGGCGCCTTCAGTATCTATCGCGCCGGCGAGATGGGTCGGGTTATTGGCAATCACACCGAGCGGTCGCCCTTCGACGCGCATGAATGCGGTGACCATCCCCAACCCAAAACGGGGTCTGAGCTCAAGCACGCTATCGGTGTCGGCCAGCAGGTCGATAACCTCTCTGACGTCATAGACGCGCAAGCGATTCTCGGGGATCACCGAGCGCAGCGCGCGTTGATCCGGGCACTCCCAGTTTGTGACCGCACCTTGGAAATACGATAGATATTGTTTGGCGACGGTAACCGCCTCTGCCTCATCGGCAACCAGAATATCGATCACCCCATTGGGTTCTTGCACATCAACCGGGCCCACTTCTTCGGGCCGGAAGACACCCAAGCCGCCGCCTTCGATCATGGCCGGTCCACCCATGCCGATATTGGCGCCCGCAGTCGCGATCACGACATCGCAACAACCGAGTAATGCCGCATTACCCGCGAAACAACGGCCCGTTGTGATCCCAACCAACGGCACGGATCCGCTCAGCTTGCCGAACAGGTAAAAGGCCAGACAGTCGAGCCCGACGGGGCTTAATCCATCGGTTTCACCGGGCCGTCCGCCGCCGCCCTCGGTAAAGATCACGATGGGTAAATGGCTGCGCTCGGCGATCTCGAACATGCGATCTTTTTTACGATGGTTTTGCCAACCTTGGGTGCCCGCCAAGACCGTATAGTCATAGGTCATGAGCACGCAGCGCGCGGTTTCGGCGTCAAACAAATCGCCATTCACCTGGCCTAAGCCGGTGACCATGCCATCGCCCGGCGTTTTCTCGATCAGCTCCTCTGTACTGCGGCGCTGACGCTGAGCGGCAACGGCGAGCGGCGCGTATTCCACAAAGGTTTCTGGATCGCACAGGTCCTCGATGTTTTCGCGTGCGGTGCGTTGTCCGGTTTTTCGCCGCCGTTCAACCGATTTGGGCCGATTCTCATCTAAGCCAACCCCGCGGCGCTCAAACACCTCTTGGAGGTCGTCACGCACGTGATCCAGATCGAGCGCTTTATCTTCCGGCGACGCTTGTGCCTCGATTTCCTGTGGTTCAATGTGAATCAGCGGGTGGCCCTCAAAAACCGAATCGCCAACCGCGACATCGATTGCATCGATCACGCCATCAATGTGGGCCGCGATGACGTGTTCCATCTTCATCGCTTCCATTAGTAATAAAGCATGCCCGGCTTTCACCGGATCGCCTGCGCCGACGTCAACGGCGATGATCGTGCCTTGCATGGGTGCGCATACGGTATTGGCATCGGCTTGAAGCATGTCCTCACCAGTACCATTGTCTTGCTTGCCAAAAGCTAGAACGGCGAGCGGATCATCGGCGTCGACTTTAGCGCCTGCGAGCTCGGCGTGGGGCGCGCTGGGCGTGGTGGCGGCGGCGCGCTGCGGATGAGCGGTGTTGGCAACGAGCGCGCCCAAGTTTGATTCGATGAATTTCGTGAAAACCTGATCCGATTGAACCGCGTCATGGGCGATCAAATTCTGGAGGAACTCAAGATTGCTTTTCACGCCATCGATTTGAAACTCACAAAGGGCGCGGTAGGAACGGCCCAACGCGTGTTCGAACCCTTGCCGCGAGGTGACAATGACCTTGGCCAGCAACGAATCAAAGTTCGGGTTGGTGGTGTATCCCGAATAACCATGCGTGTCGGTACGAACGCCGATACCGGTGGGTGGATCAAAGCGCGACAAGGTTCCGCCTTGCGGCCTGATTTCACCTTCGGCTGTCATGATCTCCGTGCAGACACGCAGCTGTATTGCGGTCCCGAGTGGCCGGTGACTTTCTTCAGTCAGATTTAAATCGTCGAGGCTTTTGCCGCTCGCGATCTCAAGTTGCAGCGCCACGAGATCGAGGTTGGTGACCGCTTCGGTCACGGTGTGTTCAACTTGCAGGCGCGCGTTGGCTTCGATGAAGGCGATTTGGGCATCATCGTCCATGGCGCCTTGGGTGTCGGTGGCGACTAAGAATTCGAAGGTGCCCAGACTTTGATACTCAAGGGCGTTGGCGAGGTGCTCCGCGTAGGTAACGAGCTGCTCGCGGATAGCTGCCGGCAGGTTTGGGCTGGGTGCGATCTCGACTAATTTTTGATGCCGCCGTTGGAGCGTGCATTCGCGCTCGCCGAGGTGGATCGCATGCTCGCCATCGCCAATGATCTGGACCTCAATATGGCGTGCAAATGGCAAATACTGCTCAACATAAACGTCGCCGATCCCAAAGCTACTCATCGCTTCGCGTTGGCAGGCGGTGAAAGCATCCTCGATGTCGGCCTGCGCTGTAACATGCCGCATGCCGCGGCCACCGCCGCCAGCCAGCGCCTTGATCAAAATGCCGTGGTCGCTGCCATGTTGCTCAAAAAAATCGGCAACCGCCGGTAACTCGGCTGCGCAATCGATGCCCGGCATGACCGGCACACCGTTGGTTTGTGCAAGCGTGCGCATCATCGCTTTATCACCGCACTGAGCGAGGGTTTGCGCCTTGGGCCCCACAAAAGTAATGCCATTGGCCGCGCAGGCCGCCGCGAGTTCTGCGTTTTCACTGAGCAGGCCGTAGCCCGGGTGCAGCATTGCGCAGTGGTGTTCTCGCGCGGCGGTAATGACCGCGTCGATATCCAAATAAGCTTTAGGTCCGAGCGCCTCAAGCGCAATTGCATCATCGGCGAGATAGCGGTGCTGCGATCCGGCATCGTCCTGGGAATAGAGTGCTATCGCTTCAAGCTCAAGATCTTGCGCGGCCCGAATGATGCGGACGGCAATTTCGCCGCGGTTGGCAATGAGTAGGCGTTTCCCCATGGTGCTAGCGCTGCCACGCACCACTGGCATTGGAGGTGTAGCCCAGCGTTTGGTAGAGCGCGTCGATCATGCTCTGCCCGCGGGTGTTGACGAGCATTCCAGCGCCCATCCGGTTCATGGTGTAACCGAAGGACATGCGGCATTCGGGATCGGCAAAACCGATGCTGCCACCGAATCCTGGATGTCCGAACGCGGCCTCCGAAATCAGCATGCTGTCGGTGACACCACTGACGGCCGCGCGATTGTCCATTGCTTTGAAATAACCGAGCGAGAAGCGGGTGGGGAGCAACAGCGTAAAGTCGAGTCCCGCTGATGACACCATGGACATTTTTAATAATTGATCGGCTGAAACGTACTCACGTCCATTTAAACTGCCGCCCATCGCCAGTGGTGCGTACATCCCGGCCAGCCCGCGCCCGTTGGTAATACCCCCGGCCGCACCAATCTCCGCGCCATGTGCGGCGCGCGTGTCGTAACCCGGGATCCCATCCACGCCCGCCACCATATAGCCGCCGGCGTTGCCCATCACTGAATACTGCAGCGAACTTTTGTCCGCCACGCGCTCGAGCATCGGGCTTAGCTTTTCATCAGGACCCGGGATGTACATGATCATCCGCGCGGTTTTGTCTTCCAATTCTTCGGGCAACCCGATCCAAAAGGGAATGCCCAGCGGTTCCGCGATTTCTTCCCGGAAAAAAGCGCCCAGTGTTTTCCCGGTGACGCGCTCAATCACCTCGCCGAGCAGGAAACCAAACGTCAGCGCCTCGTAGCCGTGGTGCGCGCCGGGTTCGAAGTAAGCCTGTTGGGCAGCGAGTCGCGTGGTCCATTCTTTAGGGTTGGCGTAGGCGCCCTCGGGTAGAGTGTCACGCACGGCACACGAGCCCGATTGATGGTTAAGGAGCATCGCGAGCGTGGTGTTTTCTTTGCCGCTCGCGCCGTATTCGGGCCAGTAGTCGGTGACCCGCGCATTAAGGTTGATCTCACCGCGCGAGGCGAGCACGTGCATACAAAAAGCTGCCGCACCCTTCGTCGATGACCACACGATCGACATCGTGTCTTCTTCCCACGCTTTGCCGCTCTCCTCGCGCGCCGTACCGCCCCACAGGTTCACGACCGTTTCACCTTCTACGGTCACCGCGACGGAGGCGCCCAGTTCATTACGGGATTTAAAATTCTCGACAAACGCCACGGCGACCGATTCGAAGCGCGGATCGTAAGTGCCGGCTAACGCGCCTTGCGGCACATTTTCAGAAAAGCTCGTCACGGTCGGACCCCTCAAAGACCATGGAAACAGGCACGCAACTGTAGCACGGCTGTTGCGTTTAAGAATGCGTTACACTCGCGCTGCCGTAACGGGGAGCGGCGAGTTTTTCAGAGCTGTTTTTTGGGGAGAGCACATGGGCGACGCGGATCCGAGCCTGCTCTATTGGAGCTGGTTTTTCTTAGCCATTTATATCGGGCTAATGATCTTTTTCGGCGTGATGGGTATGCGCCGCGTTAAGAGCGGTGACGACTTTGCCACCGCCCGGGGTGCCTACGGTCCGATCTTTCTGTCATTTGCCTTAACGGCAACGGCCGCCAGCGGCGGCACCTTTTTAGGACTTCCCGCGCTCGCTTACAAGACCGGGTTCTCGTGCCTGTGGTATGCGTTTGTATATCCCGTGGCTGCCTATCTCGGCGTTTTAATGGCGCTCAAAATGGTGCGCCGCGCAGGCGCCAACTTTGGCAATCGCTCGACCGCGGAATACTTAGGCGATCGTTTTCAATCCGATGCGTTGCGCGTTTTGGTGTCCGTGTTTTCCTTGCTGCTCCTTTTTTATCTGGCCGCGCAACTGCTTTCCGGTGCGGTCATGTTTAACCGCATGATGGGCGTCGATATATTGCCGGCGCTGGCCATCACCGGCGCAATATTGTTGATCTACATCGTTATTGGCGGCGCGCACGCCGACATTCTTACCGATGGTGTGCAGGGCGCGCTAATGTTGGTGCTCGCCATTCTTGTTGCCTTTTTGTTTTTCACGGGCTTCAACATTGAGGGCGGTTTTTCCGGAATGGTGAGCAAGCTTGAAGCCATCGATCCGGCACTCGTGCAGCCGCTGCATCCCACGCATCCACTGTTGGATTCCTGGTGGGACGTGTTCGCGATTTTCATCACCCATGCCCCGATCGGCATGCTCCCGCACATCGGCAATAAATTGTGGGCGCTAAGAAGTGATCGCGATCAGGTCAAGTTCATTGTTGTGTCGTTCATTTTCGGCATGATCCTGCCGGCACTGACCTTCGGCGGGATCCTGGCACGCGCGATCTTGGGCGATGCCTTACTCGTTGAGGGTGCCAGCGCAAACGACGCCATCCCAATGCTGTTCATCGCCACCATGCCGGCCTGGCTCGCGGGATTGATCGGGGCCGGAGTGCTTGCCGCCGTTATGTCGACAGCGGATGGTCTGGTCGTTTCGACCTCGCAGATTTTTGCCAACGATATTTATCGCCGCACAATTGCGCCACGGCTCAAGAGCAAACCTTCTGACGAAGTGGTCGATCGCATGTCGCTCAAGATCAGTCGTATCGCCACGGTTGGTGTAATGATTGGTGCGGCCTGGCTCGCTTTTGAAGCACAAACGATGAATGTCGCGTTACTGATCTGGGCCGGGGTTGGCGGCATGATGGCCGCGATGTTCGGGCCCTTGTTCTGCGGGATCTTGTGGCGTGGCGCCACCCGTGCGGGCGCCATCGCTGGTTTTGTTGCCGGTGGGGCGGTGTTCATTGTGCTCAAAGCACAGTGGCTAGAGGCGGCGTGGTTCGTGGGCACTATTTTTGAAACGCAAGGCGCATGGCTCGCCGCGCAGGGTGTGAATCCCTTCGCCTGTGCGACCATTGGTTCGGGTTTCTCATTGCTCGGGTTAGTCGTGGTCTCAAAATTCACCCAGGCGCCTGATAGCGAGCACCTCGATCGGATGTTCGAGGAGCCAGTGCCCGAAGGGGCTATTGTTTAAGCAGCACCTTACCCGCGCGCGCACCTGTGGGTTTGCCGCGCTCCAGCGCGAACTCGCCATTGACGATCACGTAATGCACACCTTCTGCCGGCGTGAACGGCTGGTAGTAGTCGGCTTCCGTTCGATACTCAGCCGGGTCAAAGATGGTGATATCAGCCCGATAGCCGCGCTCGATACGGCCACGATCGCTTAAGCCCAAGCGGCTCGCCGGGAGGCTGGTCATGCGGCGGATCGCCTCTTCAACTTCCGTACCGTGCGCAACGAGGTTGCGATAAAACTTCGGGAAGGTGCCATACATCTGCGGCCAGGGCGCAACGTCCGGATCGGTGACGTCGGTCGGGATATCCAAACACGGCATCGCCATTGGATGATTGCTGGCCTTAATGATGTTGTCTTCGCCGCCCAGGAAGGGGGCAACCAAACCGGGATCGACATCTTTGGGGAGTAGATCGCCGGTTTGCAGCACGATGTCGAAAAAAAGCTCGACCGGATCCATGTTGCGCTCCGCGGCAAGCTCGTTAATCGTTTTGCCCTCAATCGCTTCGTCGCCGGTATTAATAAGCCAAATGTAGCCCGACTCGGTGATGTACTTATCGTAGAAATCCCCAACCTTGGTGAAGTTCTCGGTGACCGCTTGTTTCACCTGGGCTTTGAAATCAGGGCTCGAAAGATTCTCTAAAAAGCTTTCAAAACTTTCGGCGCCCGCAATGTGCGTGTCGTAGTAATCATTGTGTGAGAGAAACCAGAAGAAGTGGCGCATGGCGTCGTTACGAAAACACCAATCAGAAAACTGCATCACATCAAAGGAGATATCGGCGCCACGATTGCGGGCAGTCTCCAGCGCTCCTAAGGCAATGGGCAAATCCTTAAACCGCACTTTGCCCGGTGGGTTGATGTGCGGAATGTGCACGCGGATACGATGCTTGGCGCTGATTTCACCCAGCATATAGATATCGCTTTCGTCGATGAGATCGGAGATATGTGCGTAAATGCCGCCATCGAATTCGGCAACGATAGCGGCGAGCTGGTCGATCTCTTCGCGGTCGGCAAAGCGGCAGGGTGGGTAACTTAAGCCGAGCGACAAACCGTAGGCGCCCTGGCGCAGACCTTCGCGCGTCAAGGCTTTGATTTCTTCGAGCTGCTCTGGGGTTGGCGTTTCGTCCTTTTTGACGCCCGCCTTCCAGCGGATGGTGCCATGACCGACCAGGGGCACCACGTTAATACCAACGGTGTTGTTGTTTACCGCATCGGCGTATTCGGTGAGCGAGGACCAATCGTGGGGAAACTCGCGGATTTTTTCCGAATAGGTGACCAGTTCGACCTCCGGGTTCGTGCGCGTGTGTTCGAGCCAGGTGTCCTTATCGGGGTAGGGCGAGAAGGAGCAGTTACCGCACATGCTGGTGGTGATCCCCTGGGTGATCCAGGGTTGCATCTCGTTTTGGAAAAACACGATCCCATCAACGTGGTCATGGGGGTTGACGAAGCCCGGCGCGACATACAGTTCTGTAGCGTCGACGATCCGATCCGCATCGACGTCTAGACGCTGGGCGATCTCGGCGATATGGCCATCTTTGAGCAACACGTCGGCGTAGAACCATGGGTTGCCAGTACCGTCAATGACCTTGCCATTTTTGATCAGAATATCCACGGATTTTCTCCTCGCAGTGGGTAGCATCGTCGGCCGCGCTCTTTTATCTTATGCGGCCCGCTAATGGGCGTGTGTCCATTAGCGTGGAAAGAACACATTACGAGGGGAGCCCCATGAAGTACAGCATGCACGTTCACACGCGCGTGAGCGATTGGAAGATCATCAAGGAATTGGAGGACCTGGGCTACGACGCCGCATGGGTCCCAGATACACAAATGCTGTGGTCTGACTGCTATGTGACCATGGGCTTGGCGGCCGCCAACACTTCAAAGATCAGGCTCGGCACCGGCGTTGCAATTCCAGGAACCCGCATTGCGCCGACCACCGCGCATTCGATTGCGACGATTAATCAAATTGCACCGGGGCGGGCTTTCTTGGGGATCGGCACCGGTCACACCGCCATGCGGGTGATGGGGCAGGACCCAATGCCTATCAAGGAGTTTCGCGAGTACATTCGCGTGCTGCGCGCCATGCTTGATGGCGAACCGGTGGACTACACCTATCGCGACAAGACGACGGAGATTGTGTGGCAGAACCACGGCGAAGGGTTTCGCAATATTGAGGACCGGATCCCGATCTATGTCGCGGGCAACGGTCCACTCGCGCTTAAAACGGCAGGCCGCTACGGCGACGGTTTGATCTCATTATTCAACGAGCGCGAAGACGTGCTCAGCTATCACCTAGGGCTCGTCAAGGAGGGCGCCGAGAAAGCCGGCCGGGCCGATGTGATGGACAACTTCCACACCACGACGCTAACAACGGCGGTGATCCTGAAGCCTGGTGAGAAGATGACCGATGACCGCATCATCGAACTCGCCGGCTCATGGGTGGCGGTTTCGATTCATTTTGTGTTTGAGATTTGGCGCTACACCAAAGATGACGCCGTCGTGCCAGACTATATGAAAGGGATCTGGGAGGAGTATGTTGATCATGTTGAGAATCTCGAGATCCCGGAAGATAAATGGCACCAAGTAATCCATGAGGGGCATTGCTCCTTCTATCCGGCTGGCGAGAAGAAATTCATCACCCCTGAGATGATCGAAGGCTGCTGCATGGTTGGCGGACCCTCGGAAATTGCCGAACAAATCCGCGCCGCTGAAAAAATTGGATTGGGCGAAGTCAGCTTGCTACCCCCGATCGCCCATGAGCGCGAAGTGATCAACGACTTCGCGAAGGAAGTCATGCCGCTCGTCTAGCTCGTCCTCAAAGGAGAATAAATATGCCTGCCTATGGAATTGTTGATATCGAGGTTACTAATGCGGAAGCCATGGGGCCCTACATGGCGTCTGTAGCCGACACCGTTGCCGCGCACGGCGGTAAATACTTGGTGCGCGGCGGTGCTGCGGAGTGTATCGAGGGTGAAATGGGAAACCCCGTTAAGGTGGTGTTGGAGTTTCCCACCATGGATGCCTTGAAAGGTTGGTACCACTCGGCCGAATACAAGGAGATCCTTCCGAACCGTTTGGAGAACGCTTCGGGCAACTTCATTTTTGTCGAGGGCGTCTAGGCCAGCCTGGCCGGGCGGCTGTGGCCGCCCGGGTGCTGAAGGCCTAAGCGCTCGCGCTTGGGCGCTTCTGGAGCGTTTCGTGCCAGCGTTTGATATTGCCGCAGTGATCGGGCGTGACCAGGCCAACGGCGTTCGCGAAATCAATTGTGCACCAGGCCGTGATATCCGCGGCCGTAAAGCGGTCGCTGCCTAGGTACTCCGATTCGCCCAAGCGCTTTTCAATCTGTTCGTAAAACCAAGCGGTGCGTTTCGCGCCGCGCTCTACCAACTCGGGGATTGTTTTCAGATCGGTCATCCCCGGCATCGCGCGCTCGGCGAAGGGTTCCATCTTGTTGCGAAAGTGCTCGCCCACCGCACCCATGCCTTGTGATTCGGCGAAGCGCTCCCAAATCATGATTTGTGCCGTTTCCAATGGACTGTTGCCCAACAAATTCGGCTCCGGGTGATTCGCCTCGACATAGCTGAAGATTGCGGGCGCCTCGGCAATCACTGTGCCGTCATCGAGTTCGAGTGCCGGCAGCAAACCAAATGGATTCACCTTGAGGTAATCCTCTTTGAGATTTTCACCTTCCATGATGTTGATTTCCTGTTTTGGGCATTCGATGCCTTTTTCCGCCAAGAAGATCCGGGCGCGTCGCGGGTTGGGTGCCATTTGGCAATCGTATAGTTTCATTGGTTCCTCCAAAGACCGGGGGCGGCCTAATGTTAGACCGATTGGTCCAGCGTTTTGTACAAGGTGGCGAGACGCAGCGGTGCGAATTCGCACCGCCCGTCGAAAGATGGCGTTAGCCGATAGCGCGTTGGGTGATGGGCGCGACGAAATCTTCGTTTTCGGCGTCAACGGAGAAATGTTCTAACAATCCTGAGTCCTCAATTTCGCTCATCGCGTCTTTGCTGAATTCCGCGCCTGGTGCATCCCCAGAGATCACGAACATTAGCAACGAGACCTCGTTGGTCGGGCCGTCAGTGATGTTTTCGAACCGGCGGATCATGCCGGGGGGAAAGGACACCACGTCGTAAGGATCGAGTTCGACCGATTCGACATTACCGGCTTCGTCTTCCCAACTGGCCTGCCAGCGCCCGGTCATTACGATGAACGTCTCATTGGTGTCGTGGTTGTGCATCATCGGGCCCTTACCGGGAAGGGCTTCGCAGTAACCCAGATTGAATCCCTCGGAGATCTTGATCGAGGCCATGCGCGCCGCTTTAGCGCCCACCGGTGACATCATGCCTTCGTCCTCGCCTACCGGCGGCTGGAAACCGATCACATTAAATAAGGTCCGTACCGCGTCGGGCATATGTGAATCCGGGAGGCCGCCATCGAAACCTTTGAGTTCCGAAAAGCGGGCGACACGTTTCATCATTTCGTCGCGTTTTAGGTATTTGCGTGGGATCTGTTCTTCAAATGCCATGGTGACCTCCCCGATTTGTGGGCTCATTTATCGCCTGCATACGATGCGATAATGCAACTATAGAACAAAGTCACCGCAGCACGGGAGTAGAAAAGCACAATGTCTGGGGAATTAGAGGGGAAAGTCGCCGTTGTAACGGGTGGCGCAAGTGGGATCGGTAAGGCTACCGTGGAAGCGATGAGCCGGGCTGGGGCGAAAGTGGCTATCGGCGATGTAAGCACCGCAGCAGGCGCGGAGCTCGCCGCCACCATTGAAACCAATGGGGGCGAGGCGTTATTCATGGAAACCGACGTGGTGAGCGCGAGTTCCGTCGATGGCTTATTCGATGCGGTGATGGCGCGTTGGGGACGAGTGGATTGTGCGTTCAACAACGCAGGCGTTGAGGGCGAGTTTAAATTCACCATAGAGGCGAGCGAAAGCGATTGGGATCGCACCATCGCGATCAACCTCAAAGGCGTGTGGCTATGCATGCGCCGCGAGATCACGGAGATGGTCAAGACCGGCGGTGGCACCATCGTTAATACCGCTTCGGTGGCTGGCCTGGTCGGTTGGCGCGGCGCAGGCGCTTACTGTGCCACCAAGCACGGCGTTAATGGCTTAACGAAATCAGCCGCGCTTGAGTACGCCCGACAGGGCGTGCGCGTAAACTCGGTTTGCCCTGGCGTGATCGATACGCCTATGGCGTCGCGGGTAACCCAGGTAACCGGCAGTGCGCAGGACAAAATCTTGGCTAAACACCCGCAGGGCCGTTTTGGTGATCCTAAAGAAGTCGCGAATGCGGTGGTGTGGTTGTGCTCGGATGGTTCATCATTCACCACCGGTCACGCACTGACTGTCGACGGCGGATTTGTTACGCGCTAGCGCCTTCAAGCGGCTTGCGAGGGTTGCTTGATCGAAGAGCGCGCGGCAAGGGCCTGACTGGTTGCTTTAGCGATCCGTTCGAAATCTTTAAACTCGGCGACCGAGGTGGTGTTCTTTGGTCGCAGTGCGACTAACATCGCCACCGGCTTGCCGTTAACGTTAACGCTATGGATAAAGCAGGGCGACTTGCCGGCTAATCGGCCGAGCTCTCCGCCGATTTCATGTTTGACCGCGGCGCCCTCAACCACCGACCCATCGAGTTCGGTAAAAACCTTGGCCAGTATTGGGCTTTGGGCAAGCTCAACGGTTAGCTTTTGGAATTCTCTGGGCAGCGCCGCGCCTTCGCTGAAGCGTAGCGCAAGTGATTCCTGACCCTTTTGCTTAACCAAGCACAAAGCGACCCGGAAACTAAACTCTGCCTCGATCAGTTTGAGCGCGAATTTGAAGATCTCGCTCGATTTGCCATGTTCAAGCGCATAGCGCTGGAGTTTCTTCAGTCTTCGCTCGAGAGACGATTCTTGCTGCTGCTGCGCGCCCCTGGCTGACGGTTGTGCTTTGATCTGCTGAATTTTGGGCTCCGGCGGTGGGGTTTGTGGCTTGGCCGATGAGCATTCAAGCTCGGGCGCCGGGAGTGAGAGCAAGTTAATGGCGGCCCGGTAATTCCCGAACTGACGACCCTGGGAGGCGGCATGCACAATGGTTTGCTTCATCAAATGTTCGGCGTCCTCGGGCTCGAAGTGCGCGAACTCTGCGATCTCGCGAAAGATGTCGGCCAACTTTTCTTCGTCCCAAGCGTTTGTTGTCGCAGCCGCGATGCGATGACCAAACTCGATGCAACGTCCGCTAGCACAGAGGTCTTTGGCGGGCCGGGCCAACGGTGGCAGCCACTTAAGGGAATGCACCATCGCCTGATCCTGACCGCGGATCGCCCCTTTGACTAAACCGCCGAATATAACTTCATCGGCATTTAGCCCTCTCAAACGGTGCGCCAGGCTTTGCGCCTGATACGCCCCGTGGTGCGCTGCCGATAATCTCAAACATTGATCCGCATCGCTGGTGGCAGGGAAGGATTTGGCGAGTGATAGAAAGTTTTCCAGACCCAGGATCAGGAGCGCTCGGTGGCCGGTGGTGGCGAACGCATTGGATTTTAAATCCGGTGTGCGATTAGCATTCGCCACGGTGTGAAAGGCGAGCGCGGGATCGCCGTGGATAATGTCTAAAGCCGAGCGGTTGGAGGCTGATTTACGGCCACGCATCGCATCGAGCGCTTCTAGCGTCGACTCAAGGACCGCAATTTTTGTTGATTTTTTAGCGCTATTTGTCGCCGGTGTCGCTGTGGGCATCGGAAGCAAAAACTAGAGGCTTGTCTCCCATGTCGGCCATGCGGGCCCAGGCTTTAGGTTTCTACACGCCAGCGTTGGTCACCGATTTTTGGAACGCCGACCGCGCCGCGCAGCGCTGGTAGTAGGCGTCGACCCTGTCTAAGCCCTGGATTTGGTGCACTTCCTTGGCCAAATGCACGCTGTAACAGACCCCGGTATCAATCGCGCTGAAGCCTGATCCGAGTAAATATTCGCGCCCGTGGAGGTGTTTATCGAGCACTTCCAGGGCTTTCTCAAGGCGTTTTGACTCGAGTTTGATTACGATTTCAGAGCGCTTTTCCTCCGGAATAAAAACGCGCTGCTGCACCAGTGCGGCGCCGTGCACAGCAACGGTTTCGGCATAATGCAGCCACTGTAGCCATTCGGCGCGCTCGGGATCCTCCGGCCCTCTAAACAATGTGCCATCGTCATAGCGCTCGCATAAATATTGGCAAATGGCGCCCGATTCAAACAAGGTCAGATCGCCATCAACTAATGCCGGCACACGGCCGAGCGGCGATACCGCGAGATACTCGGGCGTTCGTAATGCCTCCATGGTGAAAGGCATTTCGACCAATTCGTAGTCCAATCCCAATTCGTTGAGTAGCCAAAGCGATCTCGCCGAGCGCGCCCCTTTGACGTGATAGAGCGTAATCATTGAATAAACGTCCAGTTGCAAACATAAACAATTGTAAGCGCCTTTCCTCCAGGGCTTTTGAGTCCCCTAGACTAGCGCTGTGATCGAATTGGCGAGAGTTCATTGTGCCCGGCGCGACCGGTCGCTGGTGACGTAAGCATGAAAGACGCGATGGCGCACGACCTTTCTCCCGACGAGGCGATCGCAACGCCCGATCGGTTCAACCACGGCAGGGATCCGTGTCCGTGGGGTGCGTTACTGGTTGAGCCGTCGGGAGAACTGCATGCCACCGAGCCGCCACAACGGGTGGTGAGTTTCAACCCGATCCTTGAGTCCTATTACGCGTGGGACTATGACGCGCCGCGGTGGTATTCCGCGGTGCCGAACAATCCCTCAGACATGGTGTTACGCTCGGATTTGCTGCGTATTAGCCCCCGCTCAGGCTACGTGATCCATATTATGATTTGGGGCAGTGTGGACAACTCCGAGCGGGCAGTGTGGCAGATCCTTGCCAAGCAATGGCGTGAACGGCGCAGTGGTTCCAAGCGCTCGCTTGAGAGTGACTATCGATTTACCTGACCGGGGAGCCCGACAATGCCCAACGAAAAACAAGTTTCAGAGCATTATTCTCAAAACGATCTGATTGCCGGCATTGAAAAAGGTCTTGCCGCGCTCGGCAAAACCCCAGATACGGTGACGCTCGAAGACCTGGGACCCGTAGAGGAATTCCATGTGGGTGGGCGGGACGCCACCCAATCGTTTTTGGACCAGATCGACATTCAAAGCAGCGATCATCTGCTTGATGTGGGTTGCGGCATTGGTGGGCCGAGCCGTTTCGTCGCCACGACCTATGGCTGCCAGGTTACCGGCGTGGATCTCACACCGGATTTCATCGATGCCGGTAACGAGATTTGTCGTTGGTTGGGATTAACCAACGCAGTAACGCTTATGGTCGGTAGCGCGCTTGAGTTGCCGATGGACGATGCCTCGATTGACAAGGCTTACATGCTGCACGTCGGCATGAACATAGCCGATAAAAATAGATTAATGCAGGAGGTGTATCGAGTCTTGAAGCCGGGGGGTGTTTTCGCCATCTTTGACATCATGCGCCAAGGTGAGGGTGATTTAGTATTCCCCGTGCCGTGGGCGTCCGAGGGATCGGGAAGCTCAGTGGCGAGTGCCGATGTGTACAAAAGCGCGATGGCGAGCGCTGGCTTTGAGATCACGGCGGAGCGCAATCGTCACCAGTTTGCCATTGAGTTTTTTGAGACCATGCAAAAGAAAAACGCAGACGGGCCGCCACCCCTTGGGCTGCATGTGATCATGGGGGCCGGTACGCCTGAGAAAATGAAAAACGTAAAAATGAACCTCGACAATGATCTGATCGCACCGGTCGAGTTGATTGGGAAAAAGTAAGGCAAAGCCGCGCTAGTCGAACGCCATATAGATCGTGTTGCTCGCCATATCATTTGAATAGGGGTTGGGAAAACGCACGATCTCACTCTCCGCATTTTTAAATACGCCGCCCAAAAGGTTGATGAATTCCGGTGCGGGCGGGTCATTCGACCAAATCGCGAAGATCCCTTGCTTGCTCAAATGTGACTTCAGCAATAGCAGATTGGCGCTTTCATAGAACGCGGCATTGCTTTTCGCGAGATGATGATCCGGCGCGTGATCGATATCTAATAAGATGGCGTCGAATTGTTTGCCGGGCTTGGCGTGATCAAAGCCGTCCTTTGCGAGCGCTAGCCCAAAGAAATCGCCGCAGACAAACCGGCAACGCGGATCATCGGTTAATTTTTTACCGAGCGGCACTAACTGATTTCGGTGCCACTCAATCACCGGGCCTAAAGCCTCGATAACGACGACTTCGCTGGTTTGCCGATGGTCGAGCGCGGCCGCGGCCGTGTAACCCAGGCCCAAACCGCCAACGACAATCGAGGCATTGGCAACATCCAAACGCGATAGGGCGAGTTCGGCCAGGGCGACCTCACCGGCGGTGAATAAACTCGACATGAGGAATTCGTCATTGAGCTGTACCTCATAGACAATGCCATCCGGCGCGCGCGATTCGGCGCGCCGCCGCAAGCTCACAGCCCCAAGCGGCGTTTGTTGATAATCCAGTTCCTCGAAGTTCATGGCGTCGTAACGGGTATGATGAGTCGATGAGTTTTAGTTTTAGTGCCAACCATGCAGATCTGGGTTGACGCCGACGCGTGTCCAGTGGCGATTAAGGATATTGTATTGCGTGCGGCGACGCGCCGGCAGGTGAAAGTGATCTTTGTCGCCAATCAGTATCTCAATTTACCCGAGTCGCCCTATATCGAGTTTAAAAAGGTCGCCCCCGGATTCGATGTGGCCGACGATGAAATCGCGCAGCAGGTGGCTACTGACGATCTGGTGATCACCGCAGACATACCGCTTGCCGCCGAGTGCATCGAGAAGGGGGCCCATGCGCTCAGCCCACGGGGTGAACTCTACGATCCCGACACCATTGGTCAACGACTGAACATGCGTGACTTTATGGACACCATGCGCGCCACCGGCATACGTACCGGTGGGCCGCCGCCTTTGTCCAAAGCCGATAGAATGACGTTCGCGAACCATTTTGACCGGTTGGTTACGCGGTTTGCGGATAAGCCCTAAGGCACGAGAGACGACATGGCTGAATATTCCGGTAGCTGCCACTGCGGCGCGATACACTTTACTTTTGAAGGTGAACCGATTGAACGAGGCCTGCGATGCAACTGCTCAATCTGCATCCGCAAGGGCGCAACCATGGCGCCGTATTTTGTGCCACCGGAGAATATGCATATTGATGCCGAGCCTGAGGTTATGAGCACCTATACCTTTGGTACGCATATTGCCAAGCATCACTTCTGCTCACGCTGTGGCATTTACGCTTTTCATGAAGCCATGCGCAAACCGGGTCACTTTCGAGTGAATCTGGGCTGCGTAGAAGGACTAGATGCGCCAAATCTACCTTTCGATGTGTTCGACGGCACTGCGCTTTAACGATCAAACTTCCCGATGTCTTTCTGGATTGCCGCTTGGCTGTTTCTTTTCTCGACCGTGTTGTTCGTCGCCACCCTTTCTGGTGCTGAAGAGCGCCGTAAGACCCTCCCGGTTACGCTGCTATCCGCCGCCACGATGATCGTCGCTGGCTGGATCATGTGGCGGGGTTTGTAAAAGGTTGAAAAAAATTTTGATCATTGCACCCCGCATTACTGCTTTGCGGACGTTCCTATAAGACCTGGTATTTAACCGGGGTCATATCCAGCCAATCCCTGAGGAACTCGTAGGAGTAATTCCCGGGACTGGGTCTGGCTGCCGATCAGAGCTCGAGAACGACGTTCCGTTCGATATCTTCAAGTCTGCGACAAGCAATGACCGGCTAGCAGCTCGGGCGCTTCGTGTGCCCGAAAACGAATTTATTGAACCCACTGGAATGGACGCCATGGCAATTCGTGATTTATCGCTCTACCTCCGCTCCCTAACCCGGTGGCTATTTCAGTTCGTTGTGACTGCGCGGAGTCCACGCCTGACGAAAGGCGATTTGGTTTGCGGTTTGTCATCGCGCGAATCCCATTCAAAGCTCAATGGCGCAGACCTGCGTGATCACAGCGCCGAAAATAAAGTCACAACGTCCGGCACGTCCAGCACGATTTCCAAAGTGGTGACGCTGTTGGTTCTCTTTGCTGCAAATGCGATTTGCGCGGCCAACGAGTTAGAGGCCAAACACACAAAATCGCTGACGCGGATCTCGCAGGGAATACTCGTGAGCCGAAGTTTGGCGAAACGTCGAATGAACGACGATCTAAGACAAGGACGGCAACTGGTCGATCGAGCAAAGAGAAACCTAAAAACGCTCGAGGACTCGCTGCTAGCGCTAAATGCGCCGTTCGGCGAGTTGCAAACAAAGATAAACACCCCAAGCCTGGTTGTTCAAAACGGCACCGTAGTGACGCCTATGGGTCTGCTCGGATCTGAACAGCCGCCTTCGGGTCGAACAGCTTCACTGCTAGCGTACGAGGTCGACCCGGAACCCATTGCGGTTTTGGAAGATCTCGAAGCGCTTGCAGAACCAGAGCGCCAAAAGCGCGAGGACGCGGTCGGTCGCGCCGTTGCTGAGGTCCAAGGTGTACTTGGTGCATTGATTGCAAAACCACCGCTACAAGATGCTACTGGGCGTGGGGCCTCCACAAACATGGTCGCGACCGGGCGATCAAATTCGATGGCACCGCTGGAGAATCAACTTGGTAAGCACTTGAGTGACTTACAACGGGAAATTACGCAGCGGCACGGCGCCGGAGAGTTAACGCCGGCGATGGTCGCCACGTTGCGAAGGCGGATTTCTCGGCAGACCCGGTTTGCCGAGGTCATTGCCGGCGCCCCGCCCACGATACAGACGCTTACCAAGCATTCAGGTGCAAGGGCGGCGCGATGAGCGCAGAGGGTAGAAGGCGTATCGCGATGGCGCATTTCGGAACAGTCGTTGCAATGGTGCTCTTAAGCTCGCTGGTTCAGGCGACCTGCATCAATGGTGGCGATCCGCATTTATGTGAAACTCGGGAGATCCTTTTTTCTGGTGCTGAAGCACAGCCGGTCGCCGACAAGGCCGCGGATCTGGGGTCGGCCGTTGCTATTTACGAATACCTTAGAAACAACGCGATTTACACCCCATATCACGGAGCGCGCAGCAACAGTGTAAACACGGTACTTGGCATGCGTGGCAACGATGTTGATTTGGCGACAGCGTTTATCGCGATGCTGCGTTCACAAGGGATCAAGTCTCGTTACGCGGCAGGGCAGGTGCGCGTTGCCCGCGGCGAGTTGGCGAATTGGCTGGGGGTTATCGACCCTGGCCTAGCGGTTGAGGTTCTGCGCAACCAAGGTATTCAAGGCATCGATGACTCCGATCCTCAAAACGTGAGCTTTGAGCACACTTGGGTCGAAGCTCTCGTCGACTATCATCGATATCGCGGCGCCAAAGCCGCGACAGCGAGTGGATGCGCAACCGAAGGCGATGGCTGTCTATGGGTGCCGCTTGATGTTTCGTTTAAACAACGCGTGTTCGATGATACTAATCGCTTGGCGTTAAAGGAGCTGAATTTTGATTACGACGCTTACTACAATGCGCAAAACCCAGGTGATCCGGCGTTCCAAGCCGGCTTAAAGAATCTAAGTCCGCTCGAAATATTCGAACAGCAGGCGCTCGAATATCTACGTCAAAACTATCCCGGTCTCACCCTCGACGATGTGATTGGAGATCGGGGTATTGTTGAAGATCGTTCAGGACTGCTCCCCGCATCCTTAGCGTACGAAATCGTGAGCTTGGCTGGTCAATTCGATTCTATTGATGGCCATGACCTTGCCTCGATCACGCCGTGGCGAAAAATGCTTAACGCCTCGCTTTCGCTGGCCGAATGTCCCAGCCTGAATATCAATGCAAGCGTTGACGTGTCCGAGCTGAGTACCAAGAAGCTGACGGTAACGCTGTTCGATGATGGTAACGACCTCACATTAGGTTACCGCCTGGATGGACAACAAGGGATTCTTCCTGCTTTTGTGCTCAATGGGTCGCTGCTGTGTAACGGAAGCCCCGTCACGTCAGGTACCCCACTTGTCATTGACCTCGAAATTGACGCGGAGCCCGGCCGCCCGCCAATTGCTGTTCGTTACGAAAATCTGATCGTAGGTGGTTACTATCTAATCGCGACGGGTGGGGAAACCTCAAACTGGACCCAAGTTGAGCGTGCGTTCGAACAGCTCCTTGAAGCAGATGAACAGTTTCCGATCGTTGTCGATACCGCGGGGGCCTTAGGTACGCCCGACGAAGTTTACATCGACGAAAACGCAAGTGGCAGCGCCGACGCTGGAGACAGTAAGTTGGTTGAAAACCTGCCGGCTCAAGATGCTTTGACAGGAGGGTTGCTGTTCGTCGCACAATCCCTTTACTACACGCAACTGCGGGAAGACGCCGAAAGATACAGCACGCTCACCGGCATTGTTTCTCCCGTCTCTGCATATCTCGGCGTTGTGAGCACCACCGAGAATGTCGAGTACATCGACGAACTGCCCTTCGCCATTACCCCCGATGGGCTTCTGATCGATCTCAAGGGGATCCGTCTAAACGGCACTTGGGAAATCGATCAATTAGAGACGTTCTCGAACCGTGGTTTCAAATTCATCGGTCACGTGGCTTCGTCGTTGGAGCATGAGGTTTGGCAGCAAATCACGGGATACGATGCCATATCCACCGTGCGTGGAATGCAGTTCGCTAGAGAACAGAACAAAACGCTGATAGATCTCAGATACGACGGCGGAATAAACAATTTTCCTTCTGAGGTTTATAACCTGGGATTTAGCAACTCTGCGCCGGCGGATTTTCAGCAATTTGATTGGTCGATATTTGGGCGCGAATTGGTGTCGTGGCAATACAAGGGTTCGGATCCGAACGCGGCGTTCAATTTGTTCAATCCAGATATATCCGGTCTAACGCTATCGGATACGTCAACGAACCTCCTTACGTATACAGATGATAATGGCGCGGGATTGGGCTCTTACCATGAAACGCTCGAGTTTTATGATGCAGCTCTGACCTTCTACGACGCCCAGATCCCAACCGAGAATGATTTAAATCAATGGTCGCCGGCCCCACACGTCAGTTCCGACTATCAATCGTTCGATGTCCTGAGCACCACATCAGCAACGGCTGGCATTAATGTTAGTGCGGTTCGCGCGAGCAGCAACAGCTACCAATTCAACTTCGCGGAAACCACTGAGCTTAGCGACGGTGCCTACAGCGTTCCGGTTGTTGCGCGTTTAGGGCAAACAAATAACCAATATACGCTAGCTATCCCACTCAGTTTTACGGCAGGTTTCGTAAACGTCCAATCCGTAACGGCTGGCGGGAACTTTAACGTTGCGGCTTATTCTCAGAGCAGTGGGACGCTTACCGTTAATCTGTCCCAAAGCGGTGCTAACGGGAATGGCATTTACAACATCGTACTTCGGATCTGGGCGGGGCTGAGCTACGCTGATACCAATCCGATCGCAGTTGAGGTCTACAACAATCGTTTGGTCGCGTTCAATGGTACTTGGATAACGTATAACGACTTAGTTGTTGACGACATCTTCTCGCTCACCTGCCAGGGGTCTAGTTATCAGGGACTACCAAGCGCCTTGAAAGCGGTGTTGCAAACGTGCTTCGATTCAGTTGATACAGCCTACGGAGATTTTGACGATTTTCTCGACAAGGACCAAGGTTTCGACCCCACTACCTATGCGTTTCGCTCCACGTCCCTTGATATCGATGAATACGAAATCGATTTCATCGTTAATGGTGTTCGAAACCACCTGTACCTCACCTCGGGCAGCGATATTCGCTATCTTTTGCCCGCAAGATTGCCTACGGATAGCAACTATGTTTTCAGCACGTATTTAAGGGACACGTACTCAGCGGAAGGTGATCTTTCGAGTTCAACCTACGCCATCGCGAATTTCAGTGATCGCTTGGTCGCGGGCGGCGGATTCGTGACTGCCGACGAGGCAATCAACCCTGCGAACAATACAGACTTCGACAACGAGGTGTTTACGGATCTGAGTGTCGTTGCTGCGACCAACAACGATTTAGTCATTACACCTTCGACCCTGGATCCGGTGTCGACGGTCACCGGCAACATGTATCACGATGAAACCGATCTCGAGATTAAAGGACGAGGTCTAAATTACGCATTAACACGCACCTATAACTCTGCAGACACGACCGATGGCCCGCTGGGTATTGGTTGGTCGCATTCCTACGGTATGACGCTAACCGCCAATGATTATGGACAGTTCCCGAACGACACGACGGCGGTTGAAAATGCCAACGGCACAACATCGTCGATAACCTATCTCGACGAGCGCGGTGGTGAGAAGAACTATGTGGTCGATGATGGTCCCGGCGGGGGCGGTAGCTACGCCGTAGCGGCGCCAACTGGTGTTTATGATTTACTGGCCCTGGATACACCGGCGGTTGGTCAGCACACGATCAGCTTTCGCAACGGCGTTGAGTACATTTTTGAAGGCGGCGATCTGAGAGTTCCTGGAACCACCGCGAGGCTGCTTCAAATTAGGGATCCCTATGGCAATGCGCTCAATCTCTCCTACGGATCGAACGGGCTGCTAGCGAACGTTATCGATAATCTTAATGTTCCGGGTCGCACTGGACTGACGTTTACGTATTATCCCGAGCCCGGCCCGAACGCAAACAAACTGCAATCCGTTACCGATTGGGCGGGTCGCAGCATCAGCTTTCTCTACGATCCTTCTGATCGCCTTATCAGAAGCACGAATTTGCGCGGTGATCCTATGGATTACACCTATCATCCAGAGAACGGGTTGCTCAATGAAATCATCCATCCTGAGGATCGTGGCAGGTCGAAGAAGCAAATGGCTTTTAGCTACTACGAGAACGGCCAGGCTTATGCTTACGTTGACCAACTAGGCCAGGAAGAGGCGCTTACCTACGATCTATTTAGGAAAACTACCCGCATCACCAATCCGCGCGGATACGCGAGCGAGCACCATTACGACGAGCGCGGAGCGCTGACCAAACTGGTCAGTAACGACGGCGCAATTCGGTTCTACGCGAATTCCGCCGATGGCGTTCGGTACGAAAAGATCGATCCTTTGGGGAATCGAACGTCCTATTCGTATCAGGCTAATCGCAGCCCGTCGGACGACACGTCTATCTCGGATAATTTCGGGCGTATTTCTCGGGAGAGCGATGCGCTCAATCAAAGTGGATGGTTCTGTCACCGATGAGATCGAATACCTGTCGGCCATCGATGAAGCCAACTACGTGATCGCTCA
>JBCCEV010000035.1:0-28474 GCA_039030125.1 Pseudomonadota bacterium
CCTCGGGAACTACATGCGTGACCGTTTGAAACCCACCGGTTTCTACGTGTGGGAAGAGTATTCCAACTCGCACGTCGCGGGGATGAGCCTGGAGTGGTTAATCGATAACCATTGGTCGGTTAAAGGTGGTTTCAACACCATTTGGGGTGGAACCAACAATACCTCCCATGATACCGGGGCTTTCACCTCGTTCATCAGTGGCGGGCCGGATCAATTCAATCCCACCGCGTCAGGTTGGAACCCCTACGTTACAGGGGTATTCGGACCTGGTCGCCAAGGGATCGGCGCGGTACGCGACTACGACGAAGTATTCTTCGAGCTCCAGTACCAGTTCTAATAACAATATTTGGGCCTGCGGGCCATCTAACAAGGCCGGCGTTTTACGCCGGCCTTTTTTTTGACGCTGATTTCACAACTGCTTGGTTACCCTTCGCGAACCAACCTCGGCAGACCCGGTCTATCTTTCGACGTCTATAACATTCGGAAACGCGCGTGTACGGTAAAAAGATGCGAATTTTTATTGGTTTATGGCTATCACTTTCCTGCCTTCAACCTGCTTTAGCTGGTGAATTCGAACAGCGAATTACGCGAAAAGCCGTGGTCATCGCGGCGCAGATTTATGACCATGGTGATTACTTCGACAAAATCGCCGCCGCAACCGTGCTTGCCGACGCCGGTGACAAAGGCGCTTTTCAGTTTCTAGTCGAAAATCTAGATAACGATGACTGGACCGTCTTGCGGTCAGCTTTGGACGGTTTGCTTGCTCTGGACCTTCCAGACGGCGCCGATCTCCTCCAGCGCTACGCTGCCGACGCCAAACCCAAAGGGGTGTTTTTAAAATTCTTATCTGAATCACTCGCTTCGCGGCCTCACGCTGAGATGGGAGAATTGGTTTTCGCTCTGATTAACGCCGACGATGTTTGGGTTCAGCGACACGCCCTGCAAGCGCTGCTAGACATGCCGATCGACGACAAGGCCGACCGGGTCCGTGAATTCCTTGAGGATGGAGAACACACAACCAATACCCTTGCCTACGCCAATCTAGTTTTGCTGAGTACCGGGGATCTCGAAGAACCGTTGGAAAAGCTCACGACATACGCGGACAGCGGCCAAAACGAAGCTCAAGAAATAGCGGCCGTCGGTTTCGGTATGGTCGATAGCGAGCAAACGAAGGAGTGGCTGGACATCCTTCGCGATGACAATGGCGAGCGGGTCAAACTTGCTGCAACCGCCAGTGCCGCAGCTCGCGGCGATGATGATGCGATTGCCCGTATAGTCCATATCATCGCGGCAAGCGATTCGATGCACGGCAACGTCGCGGCCGCCGCGCTGCGCCGCATGCCGCCCGATATCGCGTTGGAAATATCGAGACGGCTGATGTCTCTTCGCAAGCTGCGCCCCGATCCGAGTTCCAGGTTGATCGAGGCGTGGGGGTGGATTGATGCTGACCCGAAGGAGATTTATGAATGGTCGCTTGGGAGCGCGCACCGCGACGTGCAGCTGCAAGGGATCTGGCTCGTGGGGCACCGGCGCGACCTGGCCTATCTCGAAAACATCATTCCGTTTCTCGATGCAGAAGAAGATGCGATTCAGGTCATGGCGGCGTGGGCTGTGATGAGATTGATCGGCGAGCACTTCTCCGTGGACCGGGAAGCCTAATCCGCGATATACCGCCTTACGTAACACTAGTATCTGTTTGGAGAGTGCGTTTGAAAGCGATCCTTGTAATTGGTCTATTGGTGCCAGCGCTTGCGAGCGGCGGCGAATTCGATTTCGACATCGAGGCGATGGTGGAGCTTTCCCCACCGCCCGGAACGGTGATTAATGCCGAAAATCTTGAAAGCGCGGCGCAGCTCCTAGACCCTGACATCGCCGATCTAATCTCGCAAAGTTGGCTGAGTATCACCGTCGGTGAGCCCATTTCGTTTGACCCACACGCCAACTTTGTTAGCGCGACAGAGCAATACGGAGGACAGGCAAGCATCGGTAGCGAACCAGGGGTTTTGCAAGGCTATGTTGCTGGCCGGCCCTTCCCCGGCACCATCGAAACCGGTGATCCCGATGCGGGCGTCAAAATGGCGTGGAACATGCGCTACGGGTACGCCGGAGACGGCGGCAAAATTCCGGAAATGTATTGGCACTATATCGATATGCGCAGCCAAAGTACTGAGCGCGAGCTTGAGTTCGAAGCTGAAGCGATGCGGTTTATGCACCGTCATGTGGTTGAACCGGTTCCAGAAATCGATAAAAACCCGTACGCAGTTTATAACGCGATCACACTAACGGCTCTTGAGCCGCCCGACGTCGCTAATACCAAGATTTTGATTTTCTACAACTCCGACGATACCGCCGACGAGCAAGGTTGGATGTACGTGCCACTGCTCAGGCGCGTGCGACGCATCGCGACCACCATGCGAACAGACTCGTTCCTAGGCAGCGACATCATGATTGAAGACTTCTTGGGCTACACCGGGCGCATCAAAGATATGGAATGGGCTTACAAAGGTGAAACCAATATTCTATTGCCCATGTACCGCCACGATCAGATCAATCACGCGGATCGCAAAGCACGCAGATATGATCATAAATTTGTAGGGTTCCATGGGCACTCGGGCTGCTTTCCCGACGTGACTTGGCAGGTTCGCCGCGCCTACATCGTCGAAGGGAAGCCGAAAGACTCCTCACATCCTCTGTCTAAACGGTTCTTCTATATCGATGCGCAAACGATGTTTCCGGTGCTGGGTAAGGTCTACGACAAAGGTGAGAACTTATGGAAAATTCTGATGGGCGGTCTGGCGCATCCGGACTACCATCTACCGGAGAACGCTGGCACCGGTGTTCCGCTGCTTGATTCCGCCAGTGTGGTCGATCTTCAAAATAAACATTGCACGGCGCTGCAGATGGTTACGCTCGCCAATCTGGATAATCTCAAACGTCGCCGATTCCAGCCTTCCATTCTCAATACCGGGGCCCGCTAGCGTCTGTCGCAACCCACCATGTCGCCATTTTCGTGCGATATGGTGTATTACAATGTGCGCTCGGATTTATGCTCAATGCTTGGAGACATTCAATGGCGAGCACCCAATCTGGAGGGGTGAAGGACCTCTATCGTAGCTGGGTCAACGCGACGGCCGCGAACCCAGAGATCTCTCTGCAAGAGATGCGCGAGTTGTTTGCGCATTGGGGAGATATCACCGGCGAGCCAGGCGGCCTCGATTATCTGCAAGTGGATGCCGCGGTGGAGGTGAGTGTCGATGTATTTCCAGAAATGCAGCACGTCTTTCAATTCTTTCCCGGCATCGCACCTGAGGGCGATCAAGCCGTTAACAATATAGCGGAGTTTCTTCGTGCGAAGATGGGTCTGTAGAGGCTCGGTCGGGCGCGACGCATGAGCGATATTTTCAAGCAAACCTTCGATCTTTCGTCCAAGCGGGTGTTTCTAACCGGGGCTTCGGCCGGTTTAGGCAAACATTTCGCTAAAGTGCTCTGCGCCGCTGGGGCGGATGTGGTTATGGCGGCGCGGTCCGTCGACAAACTGGAGGCCTTGGCCAAGGACCTGGAACCGCAGGCGGGAAGCTGTTCGAGCGTTGCGCTCGATGTCCGCGATCGCAGCGCGATCGCCGAAGTAATCGCCGCCGTTGAGGCGCAAAGGCCGATTGATGTGTTGGTCAACAATGCCGGGATTGCGATCGTGCGAAAGCCAGAAAAGCTTTCTGATGATGATTGGGACGCGGTGTATGAGACCAATCTGCGGGCACCCTGGACATTAGCCCGGGAGGTTATCAAGCATCGGCTGGTGGACGGGCGCGAATGCAGCATCATTAATATTGCATCGGTTTTGGGTCTAAGCCCGATCGGGCACCTGGCGCCTTACGCCGCGGCTAAAGCTGGCTTGATCAATATGGGCCGAGACCTGTGCGTGGACTTGGCGCATCAAGGGATCCGAGTCAACGCGATCGCACCCGGTTATTTCGAAACCGAGATGAATCGCGATTGGCTAAATAGCGAGGGCGGGCAAGAGATGATGCGCGGGATCCCGACGGGCCGCTTTGGCGCGTTGAAGGATCTCGATGGCACGCTGTTGTTACTGGCTTCCGAGGCGTCCCGCTTCATCAACGGAACCGTTGTTACCGTGGACGGCGGTCATTCCGCCGGGATTTATCACCGCAAGGACTAGAGAACTTAGAGCGTCCACACCACCACGCGCCACTTGAGGACAGCTTGCTCCTCGCCGGGGCTCGCGGCTTTAATCGCGAATGCGGTGACATCGAGTTCCAGCAGGCGGCCACCGTGAGGCACGGCTATCTCTTTTTTCACCTCAAATTGCGTTCTGATCACGTCGTCTTCGGCAACCGGCCCGATGTGATCGCCGCTTTGCCACGCAACAACAGTCAATATATTCGGTAGTGCCCGCGCTATTGCCGCCATGGCGAGTGCGATGGTGTGGCCACCGTAAACAAGCCGTTGACCCAGATAACTCGCGGTCGCGTCGGTGTGTGTGTAGGCGATGTTGCCTGTCATGCGCACCAGCTCTGGAGCCGAGGTCACTGTATCGCGCGGTCCAACATTAATAAGGTCGCCGACTTGGACCTCTAGATCGGGCGTGTCCGCAGCACTGAGTTCGACAAACGCATCAAGGTTCCAATCGGGCGGCACGCATTCGAGCAGCGCCTCATCGGCGATCGCTTCAGGGATGCTCGAGAAGTCGTCATTTTTCCCGGTGTCCGCTTCGGCGTCGCGGCACGCGATCATCGGGCAGCGCCAAAAGTCGAATACCACGTCGTCGTTTTGGTCGACCGCCGTCATTTTTAACGCCACCATGCCGGTCGCGGCGCGGCCAGGTTTAATGCGGTTTTGCTTCAAGCCAACCACCACCGTTGTGGTCGTTAGTGTGTCGCCGATACAGCATGCTTTGCGCAGAGCCAATCCTCGGTAGAAGAGATTTCCTTTAACGTGTTGTGAAGCATAGGTCGTCTGGCCCACTGCGAGATTCGTGGTCAGGTTGGGATGCGCGATAGGGCGGGATAATCCTGTCACCCGGCGGGCCAGGTGATGGTCTAGCGGCAAACGCATGCGATCGCCAAACAGGGCTTGATAGAGCGCGGCGTGTCCCTCGGTGATCGTGACCGATGGTGCGCGAAATGTTTGGCCGACAGAAAAGTCTTCGAAGTAAGGTCCGTCAATGGTGTAACTGGTCATCAAACGTCCCGCGCGTTATCCAAATTCTTGCCGAATCATCTCGCTGTGCGCGCCCAGCTTGGGAACCTCGGCAGGTGCCGCTGTCTCGTCGCCAACACGACGGGTGAATATCGCGTCCTCGTCACTGACGCGAACGGCTTTGGTGACCAAGGCGGGATGATCCCAGACATCATCAAGTTCGTTGATGCTGCCAAATGCGACCCCAGCCGACTCGAGTTGGCTGGCGAGCTCTGCACGAGTGTACCGTTTGAAGTGTTGCTCAATTTCGATACGCAGCAGATCCTTATTTTGAGTCCTGATCTCATTCGCGCCGAAGCGATCATCATCGATCAAATCAGGCCGGTCGAGCACTTCTTTGCATAAACTCACCCACTCGCGATGGTTCTGCACGACGATAAAAATTTTTCCGTCTTTGGTTTCGAACGCGCCGTAAGGAGCGACTTGCGCGTGGTCCATGCCTGTACCGGTCAACATCCGACCGCCGTACTTATAATAGGCTAAGGGCACGTTCATCCATTCGGCCATGACCTCAAATAGCGATACGCAGACGTGTCGCCCGCCGCCGTTGCCCGCCCGCGCGTATAGCGCTTTGAGGATTTCGGCATAGGCTGAAAGACCGGTTGAAATATCGCAAATCGAGGCGCCAACCTTAGACGGCTGATGGGGTTGACCGGTAACCGAGCACAGACCGGTTTCGGCTTGAATCAAGGCATCGTAGGCCTTCATTTGGGCATATTCGCCGCTCAAACCATAGCCCGAGATGCTGCACATCACGATTTGAGGATTTAAAGCATTGACGTCTTCGTATCCTAACCCGAGTCGATCAACGGCGCCGGGTCGCAAGTTTTGAATAAACACATCGGCGCGGGCGAGGATCCGTTTCAACAGTGCGGCGTCGTCATCTGCTTTAACATCGAGAACCAGAGATTCCTTGCCGCTGTTAAGCCATACGAAATACGCACTTTCACCGTGCACGATAGAATCGTAATGGCGGGCGAAGTCGCCTTCGGGCCGCTCAATTTTGATGACTCGCGCGCCCGACTCGGCAAGCAGGCGGCTGGTATAAGGCGCGGCAACGGCTTGCTCCAGGGCAACGACGAGCAGCCCGTCAAGAGATTTAGGGTGCATTTGGGCGCGCTAACGCATCACGAACGGATTAGGAACGTCGGCGGCAGAGGAGATCCAAACGCTTTTGGTTTGCAAGTACTCCTTCATTCCTTCCATACCGTTTTCCCGCCCAAGTCCGCTTTGCTTGTAACCCCCAAAGGGCGACAGGTAACTGACGGCGCGATAGGTATTAACCCAAATCGTGCCGGCGCGTATCGCCTTTGATACTTTGAGCGCGCGACTGATCGATTGCGTCCATACTCCGGCCGCCAAACCGAAAATGATGTCGTTAGCGATCTCAATGGCCTCTTCCTCGTCCTTAAAGCGGATGATCGACAAGACGGGACCGAATACTTCCTCTTGCGCGATCCGCATGTTGTTGGTCACGCCCGCAAAAATCGTGGGCTCCACAAAATACTCGCTGTCGCCGCATTCCGGTCGCTCCGCGGCCGGCCCGCCACCGAGTAGCACCTTTGCACCTTCGCTTTTTGCGATATCAATGTAATCGAGGATCTTTTGATATTGCGGTGGAGTGGTCACTGGCCCAACCTGCGTTTCCCGGCTCATCGGATCGCCCATTTTCGCAGTCGCGGCAAAGTCTACGAGTTTCTTCACGAATTCGTCATAGATACTGTCCTGCACCAGCAGGCGGGAGCCGGCAATACAGGTTTGACCGGTGGCTGCGAAAATGCCCGATATAGCACCTTTGACCGCGTCATCCAGATTGGCGTCATCAAACACGATGTTGGGCGATTTGCCACCCAACTCGAGCGTACAGCGTTTCAGGCCTTTGGCCGCTGCCTGGTAAACAATAGCGCCGCTGCCGCTGCCACCCGTGAAGGCGACCTTCGCGCACTTTGGATGTTCCACCAGAGCCGCGCCAACTTCAGCCCCGTAGCCGGTGACAACGTTAATCACGCCTTTGGGAAGGCCCGCTTCTTCAAAAATCTCAACAAGGCGCAAGGTTGATGTTGAAGTGAATTCCGATGGCTTGATCACAATCGTGTTGCCGGCCGCGAGCGCTGGGGCAAGTTTGAAAGACAAAAGGAGTAGTGGTGAATTCCACGGGGTTATCGCCACGACCACCCCCAGTGGTTCGTGGACCGTGTAATTGAACGTATCTGGCTTATCCAGTGGAATCACCGAGCCTTCGATTTTGTCGGCTAATCCGCCGTAGTAGTAATACCACTGTGGAATGTAATGGCACTGAGCCGCCATTTCGCTGATCAATTTACCGTTGTCACGAACTTCGTATTCGGCCAGCTCATCGGCATGCGCGGCGATAGCATCCCCTAACTTGCGGACTAAGGCACCACGCGCGGAGGCGGTCATGCCCGACCATTCGGCGCTGTTGAACGCTTCGTAAGCGGCTTCTATCGCGGCGTTGGCCTCTTGTGCTTCGCAGCGTGCGATTTCCGCCCACGCTTTGGAGGTGTAGGGGTTTACAGTTTCAAAGTAATCGCCTGAGCTTGGTGATACTTTTGCGCCGGCGATATGGGCATCAAAACGTGGCAATTCAGACATCCTTGGGCCTCTTATCAGGTTTGCGAGAGAGCAGAATTATAAGCGTTCCAGCGCTGGCTACGGCTCAATAGGAGCGCGGCATGCCCAACTCGTGCTCACCGATGAAGGAAAGTACGAGGTTCGTTGAGATCGGAGCGATTCGATATAAGCGGGCCTCGCGGAATTTCCGCTCAACATCGTATTCCTCGGCGATGGCAAAGCCGCCATAGGTCTGCATACAGACATCACCGGCCTCCCAGGAGGCTTCTGAGGCGAGCATCTTGGCCATATTGGCGTAAGTGCCAGGGTTTTCGCCCGCATCGTACATCCGTGCCGCTTTGTCGAGCACCGCGTCGGCCGCCTCCATTTGCGCGAACGCCTTGGCAATAGGGAATTGGATGCCTTGATTACGGCCGATGGGCTGGCCGAAGACCACACGCTCCTTGGCGTAGTCAGAGGCCTTTTTGACAAACCAGCGAGCATCGCCGATACACTCGGCCGCAATCAGGATCCGCTCGGCATTCATGCCTGAGAGTATGTAACGAAAGCCTTTCCCTTCCTCGCCGATCAGGCTGGTGGCGGGTATTCGCATATCGTCGAAGAAAACCTGCGTTGTAGAGTGATTGATCATGGTGCGGATCGGACTAATGGTCATACCCTTGTTCAAGGTTTCCCGCATATCGACCAAGAAAACGGAGAGTCCCTCGCTCTTCTTTTTGACATCTTCTTTCGGCGTGGTGCGGGCGAGCAGCACCATCAGATCCGAATGCTCGGCGCGGGAGGTCCAGATTTTTTGGCCGTTGACAACATATTCATCACCGTCACGAACCGCGTTCGTGGTAATGCTCGTGGTATCGGTACCAGCCCCCGGTTCGGTGACTCCGAACGCCTGCAACCGTAATTCCCCGGAAGCGATGCCGGGTAAATAGGTTTCTTTCTGCTCATCGCTGCCGTGGCGAAGGACTGTGCCCATGGTATACATCTGCGCGTGACAGGCCGCTGCATTGCCGCCGAATTCGTGGATCGCCTTGAGGATTTCAACACCGATGGCCAAGGGGAGTCCGCTGCCGCCGTATTCTTCGGGGATCAGGGACGCTAGCAGGCCGAGATCCGTTAAAGCTTTAACGAACTCAGTCGGGTACTGGCGAATGCGATCTTTTTCACGCCAGTATTCTCCCGGATGGTCGTCGCAGACTTTCTTGATGGTATCGCGGAGTTGTTGAACTAATTCTGCGTTGTCGTTGCTCATGCTCTCATTTCCATGTCAATAAAAAGGCCCGCTGGATGGCCATCCGAGCGGGCCTAACGTTTACGCTTTGCCAGCTATTTTAGGCTTGCGCCATCACCTTCTCCAGAACCGGCTTGAGATAGCCATTGAAAATCTCGGGGTTCTCGCACATCGGGAAGTGCCCAATTTCCTCCATGATGATGCACTCCGAACCCTTGGTATTACGGGCGGCTTCCTCGGTCATCTCCGGTGTGCAGGCGAAGTCGTACACTCCGGTCATGAAATAAATTGGCAGGTCGCCCGGCAGCTTATCGGTGCGCTCACGAAAATCGTGATCGACGCTATAAAAATAAAGGTCCCCCTTAAATACCCCAGGGCCACCTTGTGAGTAGTACCACCAAGTTTCCCAGCGATATTTGTCCGGGCTCTGCGGGGCCATCAATCCAAAGACCGATGTTGCGCAAGTTTCGCCGCCGTGAATGTGCGAGTGCCGTAACCAATCAAGATGCCATCCGGGCGAGTACTCGCAGGCTTCAATCGCAATCAACGCACGCAGCTCACTGGCGTAATTTTCCGCCAAATGCATGCAGATATTGCCGCCCATGGAGCTGCCCATGATTACCGGCTTGTCCAATCCAAGTTCGCGGCAAAAAGACATCACGATCCCCGAGTAGAACTTCGCGGTGAGCTTGTATTCATCCTCGGCTTTGTACCAATCGTAGGGTGGAATTGATTTACCGTGGCGCGGTAAATCAAAGGCGATGACGCGGAAATTTTTATTGATTTCCGGGTCGCACAATTGATGACGGTACTCGCGTGAATCGGTACCGGCAGTGTGTAAGCACACCATCGGAATACCTTCGCCGGCTTCTTCATAGAAGATCCGATATTCCTCTCCCTCGTAGGGGACCCAGATGTAATGTCCGGTAATAGGTTCGATATTTGCCATTGTTCTTATCCCCTCAAACTTCGCGCATGCGATCAAGCGCCCACATGAGAGCGCGCATGTTTTGCCAAAGCACCATTTGATCACCCTCCAGGGTGACACGGCCATGTAACGGATGGGCCATGGCCCAAAGATCGTTGTACATGGGCGGCGGCGTCGGCTGACAGAATTTCTCCCAGCTTTCTTGCGGTCCGCGGATGGCGAGTTGGTAACAGGTCTCGGGTCCCATCTCGTCTGAATATTCCGTGATTTGCCCTTTGCGAAAGGACACGTAGTAAAGGTGATCTCCAAAGCCGAACAACAAATCGGCGTCGAAGTGCTTGCCGATCCAACTCATCGGGCTGCTAGCGTTGACAGCATCCTGCCAGCGCTTCATCCAGGCCGCATCAAACATGATTTATCTCCCCAGTGGGCCAATTTTCTTGGTGGCGCGGAAGTAAAACGAAACCCGAAAGGGGTGTCAAGGCGCCCCGGTTGGTACTTTATATGAACGAATTCAGGGCATTATTGAGAGAATGCGGGCGTTCTCCTCAGCCCGCGCGCGATCGGGATCGGGATTGACGTCGATCGATCCCAGATAATTGATTAACTCCCGCGGCAACCCATGATGCCGGGCGCCAGCTAGCACGAAGGCGTGATACCAGTCATATGGCCGCAAACGGTCGTCCAGCGCGTCTTGCGCACGATAGAAAAAAACGGGGCCAAATTGCGGGGTTTCCGCCCATTCCAGCTCGTAGCCATGCCCGAGCCCTTCTATCTTGTCCAACACCGTCTTGGCATCTTCGCCAATCTCGTAGACCACGCCATGGGCGCGCTCACCCGCTGCAGCGATCAGGTTTCCCTTGCCAGACCCATCCTTAGAAGGCTTGTGAAATCGTAAGCCCCAACCGGATAGCGTGAGGACTCCTAATGTTTGCTCGATACGGATCCGCGCCGCCAGGCGCGGGGGGTAGAGGTTCGACCCATAGGCAAAATAGCGCACGAAAGACATATTAAGACCCAGACGGAACACCGGTTCGAGTTATCATTACCCGGATAGAATAAATTAAACACCAGAATCGATTAATGAGTGATTTTAGCTGGACTCTAACCGACGACCAGAAACAATGGCGCAAAGACCATGTGCCGGTTTTTAACGACAACAAATTGAAGCTCGGAACGTTTGGGCAAAACTGCAGCAATGGTTGCACCATTACCCACGCCGAAACCACATTTGAACCCACCTACGACCATAACGTAAAAATCTCCCAACTTGCCGACAATCTCGGGTTCGAGATGTTAATCCCAGTTGGACGTTGGAAACATTTCGGCGGCACGAGCAAGTTTAATGCTAACAACCTTGAGGTTTACACTTGGGCTACGGCGATGGCCTGCAATACCGATAACATCATGCTGTTTGCAACCTCGCATGTGCCAACCGTGCATCCCATGCTCGCCGCAAAGCAAGGCTCAACGATCGACAATATTTCCGCCGGTCGTTTTGGATTGAATATCGTATGTGGTTGGTTCCGCCCTGAAATTGAAATGCTCGGTATCGAGCTGCAGGAGCATGACGACCGATACCGGATGGCCGATGACTGGTTGACTGTGATGAAACGCACCTGGACCGAGCAGGATTACGATCACAGTGGTGACTACTATCAAATCAATTCAGGGTTTTTGTTGCCGAAGCCGGTGCAGCAACCGTACCCGGTGCTCGTGAACGCTGGCAGCTCGGACGCCGGGCGCGAGTTCTCAGAGAAGCATGTTGATTTTAACTTCATCTCTATTACGACTTTTGAAGAGAGTCTTCAGAAGATTGCCGATGTTCGTAAGCGTGCCGCCGGCTATGGGCGTGAAATAGGCATCATGACCATGGCGCTCGTATGTTGTCGCGATACCGAAGATGAAGCCCAGGCCCTTTATCAATCGATTTTGGATCACGGCGATTGGGAAGCGGCCGATAACATCATGTCGTTACTGGGTATTGAAAGCAGTTCATTCGGCGATAAAGATTCGGTCCGTGAAATGGCCACGCGGTTTGTGGCCGGGTGGGGCGGTTATCACTTGATCGGAACCCCCGAACAGGTCGTAGAAAAAATGGTCGAGCTCAATAAGCTGGGAATCGACGGCATTGCGCTCTCGTGGCTCGATTACTATGAAGAAATGAAATATTTTGGTGATAAGGTCATGCCGCTGATGCGCGAGGCAGGACTAAGAAATTAGCCGGACTGTTGGAGGACGAAAATGGCCGTAGCTGCTGAACAATTAACCCACGACGACGAAACTCAAATCCTAGATTCGCTAAAAACCTGGTTGGACAAAGAAGTCCGTCATCAGGTGAAGGACTTTGATCACGCGGATGAGTACCCCCATGAGATCGTCCAGCAGATGAAGGAGATGGGGCTGTTCAGTTTGATGTATCCGGTTGAATACGGCGGTCTCGGGATGAATGCCTCGTCGTATGCCCGTGTGATCACGCTGATCACGGAAACATGGATGAGCCTAGCCGGAGTGATTAACACCCATATGATGCTAGGCCAGTTGATTTTAAGGTTCGGCACCGATGCTCAAAAAGAGCAGTTTCTCACACGCCTTGCCAACGCCGAACTGCACGGCGTCCTTTGTTTAACCGAGCCTGATGCTGGTACTGATCTTCAGGGCATAAAAACCACCGCCAAACGAGACGGCGATCACTATGTGGTCAACGGCTCGAAGATGTGGATCACAAACGGCATGTACGGGAGCTTGTATGCGGTTTTGACCAAAACCGATCCCAACGCGACGCCTCCTCATAAAGGCATGACCATGTTCCTTGCCGAGCGAGGGCCAGGTTTCAATGTTGATGGCAAGCTAAAGAAGCTAGGTTATCGAGCGTTGGAGAGTGTCGCACTTAGTTTTGATGATTATCGGATTGACGCAGATCGTGTTTTGGGTGGTGAAGAGGGCTGTGGCTTTAAACATGCAGTCGGCGGGTTGGAGCTGGGCCGTATTAACGTTGCGGCGCGCGGTGTCGGAGTTGCACGCGCGGCGTTAAATGATGCTGTGCGCTACTCGCAGGAGCGTACGACCTTCGGTAAACCTATCTGCGATCATCAATCGATCCAAATCAAGTTAGCCGACATGGCGACCCAGGTCGAGGCGGCGAAACTGCTGGTTGAACAGGCTGCGGCAAAATACGATCGTGGAGAGCGCTGCGATCTCGAGGCCGGGATGGCGAAACTATTTGCATCTGAGGCAGCGCTCCACAACGCGACGGAGGCGATGCGCGTGCACGGCGGTTACGGGTATTCCCAGGAATTTGATGTGGAGCGCTATTATCGCGATGCACCGTTGATGTGCATTGGCGAGGGCACCAATGAAATCCAACGATTGTTGATTGCTAAGCAGCTGATCGCACGCAATCCGATCTAGTCCGGACATTGGAGTGGCATCGCTCCCGACCTTTTTTCTATCGCACGGTGCGCCCTCAACGGTTCTGAGCGACCAACCCGTTTGCCGGTATTGGCACGCCATGGGTCGCGAATTCGTCGATAAAGTTGATTGCATCATTGTGATTTCAGCGCATTACGAGCGCTCGACGCTCCACGTCACGGCGCAGCAGCAACCTCCAACGATCCATGATTTCTCTGGCTTTGGCCCAGCGTTGAACGCTGTCGAATATTCAGCACCCGGCGCGCCACTGTTAGCCGCGCGGGTTGGTGACTTGCTGCGCGCAGCCGGATTTCCGACGACTCAAGATACAAGCTGGGGATTCGATCACGGCACTTGGGTACCGTTGATCAAGGCTTTCCCCAAGGCGAGGACGCCTGTAGTCAGTCTTAGTGTCTTGCGGGGCGACGCCAAGCTGCATCTTGAGATAGGGCGGGCCCTGGCGCCGCTGCGGCGCCAAAGGTGTTTGATCATCGGCTCCGGATCAATCACACACAATCTTGGTTTGTTGGCGCCACCGATGGAAAATCAGCGGCCGCCGCCATGGGTTAAGGAGTTTCTCGCTTGGCTTCATCGCTCACTGGCATCTGCCGATACTGACGCCTTGCTCGCCTGGGATCAGCAAGCACCTCACGCGGCTACCGCTCATCCAAGCGACGAGCATCTATTGCCATTCTTTGTGGCGCTAGGCGCGGCCGGCGAAAACTATAGTGCGGCATGTGTTCACGAAAGTCTTAATTTTGGCACTCTGGCGATGAATGCTTACCGATTTGATTGAGGCCGGCTCGGCGCCCGGTACTAAGGTTTGCGCAACATCCAGATATAACCTGGGCATGCCCATATTGCGTAATCAACAATGTTTTTCGCGACACGTTGCTTGAGTGATCCCATCGGGACCATATAGTCGGTTTGAAAATTATCCGATTCCACGATAAGCCGGCGAGTGTAATCAACGACCTCGAAATCTTTAACCAAATCCTTCAGACCCCACCAGCTCAAGTGTTCCTCGTAGTAGAACTTCCCGCGTTTCAATGCTCTTAGATACAGATTTGCCAGAGGCTTGGGAGGCCAAGATAAAAACGGTAGCTGATAGTGCGGCTCGGTGATGGCGAAACGGTTACCAGCGGAAAAATAGCACCACCCACCTGGTTTTAGCACACGGGAAATTTCTGTCATGAGCTGCTTTACGTCCGGTACGTGCTCGTAAACATGCTGGCAGAGTACGAGATCGTACTCGCCATCGTCTGCGTCCACATTCATCGCGTCGCCGACCCGAAATATGCACGGTGTCTCGGCGAATTCTTTTCTCGCGAATGCAATCGCATGCTCGTCGATGTCGATGCCAACTGCGCGTGCGACGCTCTCCGAGAGCATGGCGACGATGGCGCCTGTCGAAGCGCCGACATCGATTAATGCGGCGTCCTGGAGCTCATCTCCTATCGCATCACGCAAAACGAGTTCCACGGTCTTCGCTTTTCGTCGCCGCCCCTCGAGATCGTGAACATTGGAAGAGTGCAGAGAAAAATCTTTTTGATAGCCGCGCGCCATTGCCGTCTAACCTAAAAACTTGCCAACCAGATTCAGTATTCGAGATTGGTATTCTGCTGCACTGAAAGTTCGGGCCGCGGCGCGGCAGGCATCCACTTGCTCGGCGCTCATCGGATCGGCCAATTGCTGTAAGATTTTTAAAGTCAGTGCTTGGTAATCTTGGTTCTCCACAAGGAAGCCGGTAACGCCGTTAACTACCGCATCACAGACACCACCTTCGGCAAACCCAAGCGTTGGGATCCCATGGGCTGCGGCTTCGGCCGCGACCATGCCAAAACCTTCAACGTCCCCATGAACGGGGATCACGGGAAATACGTGGATGTCGGCGATGCTGTAAGCGCGATTTAGATCGACATCGTTTAATGCACCAAGTAGCCGCACATGTTTGCTTAACCCAGCGCCCTCAACGGCTTCCTCAAGCATAGTTAGGATTGACTTCTCGCGGCGCACTGCTTGCCCGGCTTGATTACCAACTATCACTAGACGCAGATCAGGATGTTCCTCTATCAGCGGCGGTAAGGAGTGTTGAACGAACGGAATGATTCCCTTGCGCTTCACCAGTCGCCCGACCGACAACAAGATCGGGCCTTCTCCAAGTTCGAAGTCTTGCTTAAATGTCGGATCCGGTTCTCCAAGTGGCAACGCTTCAACACCGGGATGTACAACTTCAATCTTTTCAGCTTCGACGCCGACCTCACGTGCTAGCCGGGCTGTGTTGCGACTATTCGCCACAATTAAGCTGGCTCTCTTAAGGCAAGGCACGAAAAATGCCTGATAGGTCCTGCTCGCGGCAACAATGTCGAGCCCGTGAACGCAGACCGCAAAATCTGCGTTTGCTAGACGCGAACTCAGGAGTGCAAGGGGCGCGGTGAGGCCGCTGGTTGCTAGGGTGATGGCGGGTGATTCACCGAAAAGGACGGTTCCTGCAGCCCGCCACCCGGCTTCGAGAAGGAACCAAAGTGGTTTGTCGCTTTTGCATTCGATGGTTGTAACAGCGCTCGGAAGGTGAGCCGCGGCCCCGGGAGGAGCAACGACTGAGCAGTTGAAATCCTCGGACAGCGCTTCGATCAGTAATTTGTTCAGCCGCTCCATGCCGCCCCTCAAGGGAGGCAGGTTGCGGGTAATGATCAGGATCCGGGAAGTCAAATCGCCGCTCGGCGAAATTCGCTATCGACCTTTGAAATCCGGCTCGCGCTTCTCGAAAAACGCATTCAGAGCTTCCATGTGATCGTCGGTTTCGTGCAGGCTCGCCTGCAGCGCCGCGGAGCGCTCCATAATATCGCCAAAGCTGGCCATGGTACCGTCGCGCATAAGCTTCTTCGTCAGTCGCAAGGCATGCGGGGGTTGTTTCGCGATCCGCCCGGCTAAAGCTTCGCAATGACTCATAAGGTCCGCGTCGGGCACCACCTCCGACACCAATCCCCACTCCTTGGCGGTTTCGGCATCGATCACATCCCCCGCAAAAAATAGCTGCGCGGCACGCGACCAACCGATGTGCCGGGGTAGTAACCACGCGCCGCCATCGCCGGGTAGCAATCCCATTTTCAAAAACGTGGCCCCGAATTTTGCCGACGCGGCCGATATCCGAATATCGCACAGCGAGGCAACATCGCCACCGAGGCCAATCGCAGGTCCGTTGATCGCGCCAACCACCGGCACCTCGATCCCCCACATTGCGTGAATAATACCGTGGATGTGTTGGCGGTAATGCTCGCGAACATCAAGGGCGCTACCGCCAAAATCCCCGGATTTCTCGCGCATGGCCTTCAGGTCGCCGCCGGCCGAAAAAGCTTTGCCAGCGCCGGTCATGATCACGCAACGTAATTGCGCATTGCCGTTGATCTCTTCGGCGGCGGCCTTGAATAGCGCACCGTCACCGCTGTGTCCCAAGGGATTGCGGGTCTCGGGGCGGTTGATCGTTAGACGCGCAATAACGCCATCAGTTTCTAGCAGTAAATCTTCACTCATGATGTGCTCTCATTTCGCGCCGCTAGGTGGCGCCAGCGCGGGTTGCGTACTCCCATGCGCGCTCGCCCAATTGTTCGACGATGTCAGCGTTGGTTGGGGCGTCGGCGCTGGCCGCCGTACCGTCCTGCACGCGCTTGATGATCCCTTGATAGATACAGCCCAGCCGCCACACCGTGTATGCACGGTAGTAGTCCATGTTGGGGATCTCGGATATACCCATGTAGTTGCAGTATTTTTGAATATATTCCTCTTCGCTGGGGATCCCGAGTGCTGGTAAATCGAGCCCCTCGATACTGCTGATCCGCTCGTCAACCGAAGGGATCAGCCAGGGCGCGAGGTGACTCGCGAAATCGCCATAGGCGTGACCCAAGGTACTTAACTCCCAGTCAAGGATCGCCGCAACCTTGGGTTCCTTGGCGTCAATGATCATATTATCCAAACGGAAGTCGCCGTGAACGACACACGCGCCGTCGGTTTCAGGAATATGACTCGGCAACCAGGCGTTGAGTTTGTCCATTGAGGAAATTCTTTGAGTTTCTGAGGCAACATAGGTCTTGCCCCAGCGATGAACTTGGCGGGCAACGTAATCTGAGGTTTTCCCAAAGCCCTCCAAGCCAACCGCGGTATAGTCGACCGCGTGTAACTGAGCCATGGTCGTTGCCATCGAATCGTAGATTGCGCGCCGTTCCTCGACGCTGACCCCGGGAACCGCGACGTCCCAATAAATGCGGCCCTCAACCATTTCCATCACGTAGAAGGCGGTGCCTAAGACATCGAGATCTTCGCAAAGCAGATAGGTCTCTGGCACGGGTACGTGTCCGTAGAGCGCATGCATAACCCGATACTCGCGGTCGACCGCATGTGCTGAGGGCAACAAATTACCCGGTGGTTTCCTGCGCAGGACATACTTACGGCTTGGCGTGACCAATTGATAGGTCGGATTGGATTGGCCGCCCTTGAATTCCCGCACAGTGATAGGGCCTTCGAAGCCGTTAATCGCGTCCCCCAGCAAACGCGCTAGCGCGTCGGTATCGAAGCTGAGATGCGCCTGAACTTCTTTAGTGCCGGAGAATTGTTCCTGTCGCGTACTCATTGAATAACCGTGTGCTCTTTTAAGAGGCGCAGTAAATCACGCCCTCATCGTGTAACTTGCCAATTTCTGCGGTACTTAAACCAACAACGTCCGCCAGGATGGCCTCGCTATGTTCGCCCACCCGCGGCGCGGGTTGCGGCGGCATTTTTTCAATGGCGCCAAAGTTCATCGGTTGCGAGGGCACCAGATATTCACCAATATCGGGTTGCTTGATCATGTCAAACAAAGGGTTGTCCACCGAACAATCCGGATCGCTTTCTACCAGCTCCCTAGCAGTTTGATAACGCCCCCAACAAACGCCGTTGTCATCAAAACAAGATTGAACGGATTTGAAAGTCTGCTTGGAGATCCAGGTGTCAAAAATATCTGCGATGGCCTCTTTGTGGACAAAACGCTCTGCTTCAGCATCGAGATCCGCACCCACGGTCGCCGCCAGTTCGTTCATTTGGCCTTCAAGTTTTGTCGCATCAAGGAGGCCGCGCCATTGCTTATGGCTGAGAGCGATAACCATCAGCCGCTCGTTGTCGCTGGTTTCAAAATCCCGACCGAATGCGCCATAGAGATAATTGCCGTGGCGGGCCCGTTCTTCATCATTGATCATCAGTTCACCGATGTAGCCCAAATGCCCCATGGCCGCTAACGCCACATCGGCGAGGGGGAGCTTGATTTGCTGGCCTTCGTTTTTTAAACGCCGATGGCGCTCGGCGGACAAAATACTGATCGCTGCCAACAATCCGGCGCATAAATCCCAGGCCGGCAGAACATGATTAACGGGCCGGTTATCGTCGGCCGGTCCGGTAATCGATGGAAAACCAACCTGCGCATTAACGGTGTAGTCGAGCGCGATACCACCGTGGCGGTCGCCGACAATTTCCAACTGAATTAAATCGCTTCGGTTTTTTTTAAGCGCTTCATAGTCGAGCCAGCCACGAGCGGGCAGGTTGGTTGAAAAAATCCCGCCGTCGTCGCCGTCGGCGCTGATTAACGCCGCAACCAGCTCGCGCGCCCGCGGGTTCTTCAGGTCTACCGCGATCGAGCGTTTGCCTTTGTTCATTTCGGCCCAGTAAATACTTTGATTAGTATTTGTCACTGGCCAACGGCGATAGTCGATCCCGCCGCCGATTTGATCGAAGCGGATCACGTCGGCGCCGAGTTGCGCGAGCGTCATGCCACACGAAGGTGCGGCGATAAACGCCGACCCTTCGACGATGCGAAGTCCTTGAAGAATAGCTTGCACGACTGCGGTTACCGCTTCAGGGTCACGCGACCGTTATTCAGTACAACAATGCTGCGTTCAAGGCACGACGCGCGGAAAAACACCTCTGTACCTTCGCGCCACATCTCGGTTCTCAAGGTTTCGCCGGGCAGGAACGGTGCCGAGAAGCGGACCTGCAAATCGCTGATTTGCGACGCTTGGTAATCACAGGCGCCTTTGATGATCGCGTGCAGCGCGACGCCGAGGGTACACCGGCCATGCAGAATTGGCCGCTCGAACCCCGCACCACTCGCCACGTCTGGGTCCGCGTGCAACGGGTTCATGTCACCACAGAGGCGATAGACGAGGGCGGCTTGGGGCAGCGTGGGGAGGTCGCAAACGACATCAGCTTCGCGCTCAGGTACGTTCGCAAAGCGCGGGCGTGCCTCAGTCGGGCCATCGAATCCACCATCACCTCGCGCCAGCGAATTGGAGATCACTGTTGCAAGAGTGTCGCCGCTCGGTTTGTCGATCAGGTCCTTTTTCACATAGACGAACACACCTTTCTCAGCCCCTCTATCGACAATATGATCGACCGTCGTTCGCCCCACGACGGTGCCTTCAACCGGGAGGGGTTTATGAATTTGCAGCGTCTCCTCGGCATGCAGGACTTTTGCCCAATCGAATCCGTATTTAGGGTCTTTCATCCAAAAACCGGGGTAGCCAAGCACGAGCGCCAGCGAAGGCAAGGATTCCAAACCGTCTTCGTAGACGTATTTAAGCTGCTTCTTGTCGGTCGGGTCCGCGCCGAATCCCAGAGACAGCGCGTAGAGAATAGTGTCTTCAACGCGATAGCTGTTCTCAACTTCGGCGATGAGTTCACCGATCAATTTATTGTGTGGTATTTCCATAATTAGCGGCTAGTTAAAGGCCGGGCCTTAGACCGGGTCCCAAGGCCAAATGTCTTGCGAGCGATGGAGCTCGTAGAAGTCGTGCTCGAATGCCGGAATTGCGCGTTCCGCGATGCTTTCCGGTGTCCAGCCATCACCGTTGTGCGCGCCGCGCAGCGGTCGGTTTTGACTCATCAAGAAAATTTCGTTGTTGCGCACCGCAAAAATTTGCCCGGTAACGTCTTTGGCGGCATCCGCCAATAAAAAGACAGCCATCGGCGCGATCTTTGCCGGCGTCATTTCTTTCATTCGCTCCACGCGCGCCGCTTGCACCTCGTCGTTAACTGGAATGGTTTCGATCATGCGTGTCCATGCGAACGGCGCGATGCAGTTGGAACGCACGCCGTACCGGCTCAAGTCCAAGGCGATGCTTTTTGATAGTGCCGCAATGCCGAGTTTGGCGGCCGCGTAATTGGCTTGTCCAAAGTTGCCGATTAAGCCTGAGGTGGAGGTCATGTGGACATAGGCGCCCGTTTCTCGCTCGCGGAAATGAGACGACGCGACGCGCGACACATAGAAACTGCCGTTGAGATGAACATCGATAACGGCGTGCCATTCGTCGAGGCTCATTTTATGGATCATACGGTCGCGCAATATACCGGCGTTATTAACCACGCCATCGAGTTGTCCGAATCGCTCGATCGCAGTGTTCACCATTTCGCTGGCATCTTCGTATTTGGCGACGCTGCCATGATTTGCAATCGCTTCGCCGCCTTCCTTCTCGATCTCGGCGACGACCTCTTCAGCCGGAGTCCCTTCCTCATCGTTGCTACCATCGGTTGAGGTACCTAGGTCATTGACGACGACTTTGGCGCCGGCTCGTGCCATCGCCAACGAAAACTCACGTCCAATTCCACGGCCACCACCGGTGACGAGGACCACTTTTCCATCAAGCATTCCCACTTCTTCTCTCCTCCACTCAAGGTCTTGAGGCAGCATTCAACGGGGCGTCTGCTGCTCCAGTACTTGACGTTTATCGACTTCATCTAGTTGTTTGGCTTGGGCGGGCCAGCCCGGAAACTTTGATCTCGAAATTTTACGGATCCCTTGATCGTGAGCCGCGCAGACTCTTGCTCCCCTGGCGCACCCCTCGCGCCGGCGCGCAATTTTACTCGATACCACGCAGGGTTACGAACCAGTATCATTTGCGACCCTATTAACCAACCGTCAAGCGACCGGGAACTCAAGCGATGCAAATTATCGGTTTGCAAGGCATTCCGCTCATCAAGGAAGGTGACGATATTGCCGCGTTCATATTGGCTGCTCTGGAAGATGCCGCCGATGCCCTGGAGGATGGCGATATCGTCGTCGTGGCGCAAAAGATTGTCTCGAAAACCGAGGGTCGTCTGATACCGATCGCGAGCGTCGAAGCTGGTGATGAAGCCATTGAGCTGGCCGCGCGCTGCGAAAAAGACCCACGCATTGTTGAACTCATACTCAGCGAAGCCAGTGAGGTCGTGCGCAGTAAGCCTGGCGTCATCTTGGTACGACACCGTTTGGGCAATGTCGGGGCCAATGCCGGCATTGACCAGTCCAACATCGAGCACGGTGGTGGTGAAGCGGCATTGCTGTTACCGCTAGACCCCGATGCCTCGGCGCTCGAATTACATGAACGTCTTTCTGCGGCGACCGGCAAACATATTGGTGTGATCATCGCCGATAGCATGAATCGTCCGTGGCGGCTGGGTACCATCGGATGCGCGATCGGATGCGCGGGGGTTTTGGTGTTGGATGACCTCCGCGGCCACGTCGATATGTTCGGCCGCGAAATGAAAGTCGCAATGGTAAATTGCGCGGATTCGATTGCGGCGGCGGCGACACTGATCATGGGGGAATCTACCGAAGGCGTTCCAGCCGCCTTGGTGAAAGGCTTCGCGGTGCCAGAGAGTCCTGGCCGCGCCGCAGACATTATTCGCGCCGCTGAAGACGATCTGTTCCGATAAACGATGGCGCAGTATCTGGCCATAACCGGTGGCGTAGGTGGCGCAAAGCTAGCGCTTGGTCTCACGCACATTCTGAGTCCCCAGGAATTAACTTTCCTGGTTAACACGGGGGATGATTTCGAGCACCTTGGCGTTCACGTGTCCCCTGATATCGATACGCTGATGTATACCCTCTCTGGATTGAGTAATCCCGAAACCGGCTGGGGGCGAGTCAACGAATCGTGGAACTTCATCGCCACAGTGCGAGAGCTCGGCGGCGATGGCTGGTTCAATCTCGGTGATCGTGATCTGGCGATTCATACCCTGCGCACTCAAGCGTTAAGTGCGGGTGAACCATTGAGCGCCATTACGAAGCGGATGTTCGAAACGCTTGGGGTTGCGTACCCGGTGTATCCGATGTCCGATAAGCCGGTGCGAACGATGGTGGACACCGCTCAGGGTGAGCTCGGATTCCAACACTATTTTGTGCGCGAGCACTGTGAGCCGGTCGTTACAGGCTTACGCTTTATCGGGGCGGAGGATGCTGCTGCGCCGCCGTCAATAACCCAGCTTCTGCTATCAAACGAGCTGCAAGGCATCATCATTTGCCCATCTAACCCATTTCTGAGTGTCGATCCGATTTTGGCGGTCAATGGCCTGAGGGATGCTTTGAAAAGTGCATCAGCGCCCCTGATAGCGGTCTCTCCGATCATTGGCGGCACAGCAGTAAAGGGGCCGACCGCTAAAATCATGGCGGAGCTTGAACTGCAGGTTTCGACGGTCGCGGTGGCCGAGCATTACGGCGATTTATTGGATGGCTTCATCATTGACCAAACCGATAGAGATCTAAAGTCGCGCTGCGAAGCTTTAGGGGTCGAAACCGTGGTTGCACAGACTTTGATGAAGACGCTGGACGATCGCGTTAATCTGGCGCAAACTGCCGTTAAGTTCCTGTCGTCGCTTCGATGATTACCATTTTTTGCATCCATTTACGTACGGCTTATGTGGGTTGTCATTCCCGTTAAACGCTTCGCTGAAGCGAAGACCCGCCTTAGCGGTGTTCTGAGTGATGCAGAGCGGGAGTCGTTTGCGCAGGTCATGCTGAACGATGTATTGAGCGCAATCGCGCAAAGCCAGCGCGTGCGTGGGGTGATGGCGATTTCGCAAGAAGTGAGAGCGAAGTTTGCGATTGAGAGACTAGGGGGCTTGTTCATTCCGGAAACGTCCAGTGGTTTATCAAACGCGCTGATGCAAGCACGGACTGTCCTAAAAGAACGCGGTATCGACGAAATGCTGATGATCCCAGGCGACGTGCCATTAGTGAGCGCGGCGGAAATCGATCGCATCGTCGAACAACATGCGCGCGCACCGGCGGTCACAATCGTTCCCGACCGAGAAGAAAGTGGGACGAACGCACTCGCTGTCAGCCCGGCTGACTTAATGCCCTTCTCTTTCGGCCTTCAAAGTTTAGGCAAGCACACTCAATCCGCCCGCGATGCCGGCGTCGAGCCGCATGTTTTGCGCCTGCCCGGGATTGGTTTGGATATTGATAATCCGCTGGATCTGCGTACATTGCTGGCCTTCGACAACGAATCAGAATCTCTGGCATATTTGACCGATAGCGGCATCGCCCGGCGAATTTTGCCGCACGAGCCGGCGAACGCGACGCGACTGGTGTGAACGACCACCGAAATTTACTGAGGGTTGGGTGTGAGTAACGCTTTATTAGATAAGTCTTCGTCTCTGGCGCTAGCTGAACGAAATGATCTCGCCCAGTTGATGCGTGAGGCTGCCGCCCTGCGCGACGCCGGATTCGGTAACAACGTTACCTACTCGCGGAAAATATTTATTCCGCTGACCAAACTTTGCCGCGACGTGTGTCACTACTGCACATTTGCACAAGCGCCCAAACGTGTTGAAACGCCCTATATGTCCATTGATCAAGTCGTCGCGCTCGCGCGCGAAGGGCAAGCGATGGGCTGTAAGGAGGCACTGTTTACTCTGGGCGAGAAACCGGAGCTACGGTATAAAACCGCTAGGGAAGCATTAGCGGCCCTCGGCTACGCAACAACCTTGGATTATTTGCGTGCGGCAGCGGAGGCGGTGTTCAGCGAAACCGGTCTGCTGCCTCATATGAACGCCGGTACGATGACGCCTGAAGAAGTCGCCGCGTTGCGAGAGGTCTCACCGAGCATGGGGATCATGCTTGAGTCCGCGGCCGAGCGTTTGACGGGAAAAGGGCTAGCGCATTACGGCTCGCCAGATAAGATCCCGGCGGTGAGACTCAAAACGCTTGAAGATGCCGGGAAGGCCAAAGTGCCTTTCACGACCGGCATACTCATCGGTATCGGCGAAACGCGACTTGAGCGCATCGAATCGCTGCTTGCGATCCGTGACGTGCACGAACAATACGGACACATCCAAGAAATCATTGTCCAAAATTTCCGAGCGAAACCGGACACCAAGATGCGTAACGCTCCGGAACCGGATCTCGATGAGATGCTGTGGACATTAGCGGTGGCGCGACTTATTTTTGGTAGCGAAATGAGCATCCAGGCTCCGCCTAATCTGAGCCCGGGCGCGCTGCCGAGCCTGGTAAATGCTGGCATCAACGACTGGGGTGGGGTGAGCCCCTTGACACCGGATCACGTCAACCCCGAAGCGCCCTGGCCCCACGTCGCAAAACTCGCCGAGGACACCGCTGCGGCGGGCAAGCATCTCCACGAGCGCTTAACGATTTACCCGCAATATGTGCGTGATCTCGATAAATGGGTCGATGCTCGTTTTCATCCCACCCTGCTCGATCGCAGCGATAGTGAAGGCTACCCACGCAGCGACGAATGGGCTGCCGGTAGTTCGACGCCACCACCAGCCGATGAGCTGAGGCGTATTACTAGCCCGACGGTGGGCCGGGTGGATTCGACACTCCTCGGTTTAATTAGCCACGCGCAGAAAGGCCTACGGTTAGGTCCCGATCAGATTGCACGGCTTTTCAATGCGCGTGGACACGAATTCTCTGCCGTTTGCAGAGCCGCCGATGAAATTCGCAATGATTTGATCGGCGACACCGTGACTTACGTGGTCAACCGAAATATCAATTACACCAACGTTTGTTACTTCAAGTGCCAGTTCTGCGCTTTCTCAAAAGGAAAATTATCGGAAAATCTCCGCGGCAAGCCCTATGACCTCGATCACGACGAAATCCAACGTCGGGTCTGTGAGGCATGGCAACGTGGCGCGACCGAAGTCTGTATGCAAGGCGGTATCCATCCGCAATATACCGGCAAGACCTATATCGACATCGTTAATACGGTGAAAGCGGCAGAGCCCGATATCCATGTCCACGCCTTCTCGCCGCTCGAAGTTTGGCAAGGCGCTAAAACGCTTGAACTGAGCTTGGAAGATTTTCTAACTCAGCTTAAAGAAGCGGGCCTGGGGACCCTCCCGGGTACCGCGGGTGAAGTCCTTGATGACGAAGTCCGGGCAATCATTTGCCCCGACAAAATTAATACCGCCCAATGGCTTGAGGTTATGAGTGCCGCGCACACGGTGGGGTTCAATACCACCGCCACCATTATGTACGGTCATGTCGACCGCCCGATCCATTGGGCGAATCACCTATTGCACGTCCGGGATTTGCAGGAGAAGACCTCCGGTTTCACTGAATTTGTGCCGCTTCCCTTTGTCGCCGAAGAGGCGCCGCTGTATTTGAAAGGCCGGGCACGCCGTGGCCCAACCTTCCGCGAAGCCGTGCTCATGCACGCCGTCGCGCGGCTCGTACTTAACCCGTTGGTACCCAATATCCAAACATCCTGGGTGAAGATGGGTCATGAAGGGGTGGTCGCGTGCCTTAACGCCGGGGCCAACGACCTCGGTGGCACGCTAATGAACGAGAGTATTACGCGCGCTGCTGGTGCCGCGCACGGTCAAGAAACCTCGCCGCAGCAGATGCTCGATATGATCCTTGCGGCCGGTCGTCTACCGCAACAGCGCACCACCGCATACGGGCTCGTTAACGACGAGCGGATCGCGGCGGGACTCGCCGCCGATGAGCTCACCAATATTATCAACACGCCTGCACGGCGGTACGAGCGAAAACAAAGACGAACGCTGGTTCGTTCCAGCGCACAAGCCGGCTGAACAGCCATGCTCCCACCGCCTAAGCACCTTCTAAACGGGTTTCGCGTGCTCGATATGACCCACGTCTTGGCGGGTCCATCAGCAACGCGCGTATTAGCCGAAATGGGTGCTGAAGTAATCAAAGTCGAGCTGCCCGGTGGCGATATTACTCGCACGTTACCTGTGATAAAGGACGGGCGCAGCGCTTATTTTCTGCAACAGAATCGCGGCAAAAAAAGCCTATGTATCGATCTCAAAAAAGATGAAGGCAAGGCAATTATTCGTGAGCTGCTCGAAGGATCGGATGTCTTCATCGAGAACTTCGCGCCCGGTGTGATTGGACGTTTAGGTTTTTCGTGGGAAGAAGTTCAAAAAATCAACCCTGAAATCATCATGTGTTCGATGTCCGCGTTCGGCCAATCCGGCGAGCTCACCGCACTGCCGGGTTATGACTACATCGCGATGGCTTACACTGGAATGATGAGCATGATCGGCGAGGCGGATGGCGCGCCCTATTTTCCGATGGCTGGGATCGGTGATGTCATGACCGGCATGCACGCGGCAGCCGGCATTGGATTCGCACTACTACATCGGGAACGGGGCGGCGGTGGACAGTATCTCGATATTTCCCTGATCGATGCCTACATGTCGTGCCACGAGCTGAATGTCGAGCTGTATAGCGCAACCAATGGCGAAGTCGAGCCGAGCCGGTGTGGTAATCACCATTACGCTGTTTGTCCACTCGGTATTTTTAAAGCGCGTGATCACTGGATTTGTATCATTGCGCTGCAACCGCAGTGGGCCGGCGTGTGCAAGGCGATCGGGCGCGAAGATCTAATCGAAGATGTGCGTTATGACACGAATGATAAGCGAGTTGGAAAATCTGCCGAGATTATCGACATCATTCAAGGATGGCTCGACTCGATGCCGTCCGATGACGCCATCGTAGAGGCTTTGCGAGAGTACCGCGTGCCGTGCGCCTTGGTGCTTTCCATAGGCGAGGCCATCGCCCAGCCTCACTTAACGCAGCGGGGCACTGTTCGCCAAGTGCATGATACGAAGTTTGGTGAACTCACCTTGCCCGGTATGCCGCTCAAGTTTTCCGCCTTTGAGCACAATCAACCGATGGAAACGGCTTATGTTGGCGAGCACAATCGTCATGTCCTTGCTGATGTGCTCGGCTATTCTGAAGAAAAAATCACCACCCTCGAAGACATCCACGTTCTGCGCTCCGATCCGAGTACGTAGAGCCGTGTCCGCGGTGAGCGAGCCGCTAGTTTGTTACATATTGTTTCACACTTAGAAGCCACCAATCCTGAGGTCGCATCAAAAAGCGTTAGGGAACACGAGTGAGATTCTTAAAGTAATTTACGTTTGTTTTGACACCCGCCAAGCACCGGGTGCTATGGTGGGCATCATGACCTCATCGAACAAAAACGCCATCCTGGCGCGGGTGCGAGAAGATCGCCGCGAGTTCGTTGCGCGCCTGCTCGCGACAGCCGCATTCGCCGCCCCCACTGCGCTGGCCTTAAGCACTGTTGTGGCGCGAGATGCCCACGCGGAAGGTTCATCGCAGTCGCAAAGCGGTGCGCAATCCGCAAGCAGCGGTGGCGGCAGCCAAAGTTCAAGCGGTGGCGGCAGCCAGAGTTCAGGCGGTGGCGGCAGCCAGAGTTCAGGCGGTGGTTTTAGCGGGATACCGGGTCCTCAAAGCAGCGGTAGCCAAAGCTCTGGTTTTGATCCAATGATCGTCCCCGAACCCACGACCGTCAGTTTGCTTGGCTTGGGCCTGGCGAGCGCAGAAATGGCCCGGCGTGGCGCTGCCAAGCGACAAGACGAATCTGATTAACCGCCCCACGCGGTAACGCGCCAGACCTTGTCTGAGCCGCTTGCATTTAAAGATTATTCCGAGACCGAGCTCGATGCGCTAGTCACGGCTATCGCGTCTTTTCAGGCGCTTTTCTCAGACGAATTTGGGCTGCCGATTTATCTGACTTGGGGAACTTTGCTTGCGATCTATCGCGACGTTGTTGCGGATGGTCAGAGTGACTCAAGAACGTCTAGAGAAAGAGCGGGATTCAAGGTGGAGGTGAGATGGCTCTATCGCATCGAAGATTTGCGCCCGGGAACCCAGGTACAGCCAAAATATGTGAATCGAAGCGCGGCGCTCAGGTTGGAAATGGTGTTTGAAACCGACCTTGTTGAGGGAAAATCATATGAGATCAAGTCCCTACTTGGACCAGTAAACCTTGTGTGTTTCACCCATGAAAACTCCCGAAGCAATGAAG
>JBCCEV010000036.1:0-28363 GCA_039030125.1 Pseudomonadota bacterium
TAGCGCTTTACTATTTCGACTGGGATGGAGCACGCACTCAGCAGATCCTTGAATCGACCCATTCCGGTGGTGTTTGCATCAATGACACGATGAGTCATGTGTTGGCCGATGACGTGCCTTTCGGCGGGATCGGACCCTCGGGGATCGGGCATTACCATGGGAGAGAAGGCTTTGAGACTTTTTCACACATGAAGAGCGTCGTTCGCAAGGGCCGAATAAATCCCGCAAGTTTTATCGGAGCCCCCTGGGATCGTCCCATTTTTAACCTGATGACAGCGATGCATTGGTTAAAGTTTCGTAAGAAAAACCTGCAATCGGTTATCTCCTAACAGCACAAACGAAAAGGCAGGGCACATGAAAACAGCAGTGGTACTGGGCGTCGGCGCGGAACGTGGCTTAGGGGCACAGTTGTGCGTTCGATTCGCGTCACTTGGAATGCGCGTAATCGCGGCGGGACGAACGGCGGCGAAGATCGGCGCAGTCGCTGACATGATCAACAAGGCTGGCGGCAACGCCAAGGCGGTCACCGCGGATGCGACCAGCCAATCGGATATCTCAACATTGTTTGATGAGGCTGGCGAAACGCTTGATCTGGCCATTTTCAACGTTGGCAACAATACGCCTGGCGACATTGCGGATATCACGCCTGAGTACTTTGAAAGCGGTTGGCGAATTGGCTGTTTCGGCGGCTTTCTTTTTGGGAAAGAAGCCGCCACTCGAATGACACATCGAGGAGCAGGAACCATCCTCTTTACGGGCGCGAGCGCATCGCTGCGCGGCAAGGCAAACTTCGGGGCGTTCAGCTCATCGAAAGGCGCGCTGAGGAATTTTGCGCAAGCGCTGGCGAAGGAAGTGGGGCCTCTTGGGGTCCATGTTGGTCACGTTATCGTGGATGGGGCCATCGACGGCGAAGTCGTTAAAACAAGATACCCGGAGTATGCAGACAAACTTGGAGAAATGGGTGTATCCATCGAGGGGATCGTTGATGGCTATCAATTCATACACGAGCAACCCAATCGCGCGTGGACCTTTGAGTTAGACGTTCGCACGTCTATCGAGCAATGGTAAGCGCCACACCGTTGCTCGAAATTATTGATTGTCCCTGGTAGCGGTATTCGACCCTGCCGCACTGCCTTTAGATTGCGCCAAAGGCATTTTTACACAGCGTTAAGCGGCTACCCTTGTTGCCTTAACCTTGCCAAGATAGTTTTCGGGCGCGAAATAGAAGGCACTGAAACGCTGCTCGAAGTTCTCGGCGACTGATTTTTCTGCGATCCCCGTCGCAAGAAGTGCCCGCTGCCACCGCTTGAGTTGCGGAAACTCAGAAAGAATATCGAATGCCGTGTGGCGTTCCACGATATCGAATCGATGGAGAATCGGTAGCCATGCCAGATCGATCATTCCAATCGTTTCGCCGTCAACATAAGGTTCGCCCTGAATTCGGTTTTGAATCTTCTCAAGGTCAACGCCAAGCTCATCGAGCTTGGTTTCTAACATTGATTTCGATGCGCTACGCAACGCGGCGCATTGTGACGACAACACTTTATTGGCCAATGCATTCCAGGCCCGGTCCTGTGCTTTTTTAACAGGGTCGCAGGCCGAAATTGGTTCACCGATGGCCTCATCGACATATTCGCTGATGGGGTCGCTTTCGAAGATAGAACGTCCATCTTCGGTGATCAGGATCGGCGCCTGCCCATGTGGCGACATCGCGATAAACCACTCGGGTTTGTCGCATATGGGTTTCTCTCCACGGTCGATGTAGATCGATTCCCAGATTGCGTTTTTCGCGGCCAACACCGCAGTTACGCGCTGCAAGAAAGGGCAAATGGTGAAGCTGATCAGTTTCATGGTGATTTTTCCCAGTAGATTAATTTTATTATACGACTATAATGGAAATATGGAAAAGATAAATGCAATCAACGCGCTTGTCGCGTTAGCCCACGAAACACGGCTCGATATCTTTCGGATCCTGGTCCGTGCAGGCCGCACTGGTATGGCCGCCGGAGCACTGGCGCGAGAACTCGACGTACCCGCCTCAACGCTGTCGTTTCACCTTAAAGAGCTTAAGTTTTCTGGTGTGGTGCAGTGCCGCCGGGAAAGCCGCTCACTGATCTACAGCGCAAACTTCGAGGTGATGACCTCGTTAGTGGACTTCTTGTCTGAGAACTGCTGCGAGGACGAAGGGCTTGTTGATTGCGGACAACCGACCGGCGATGACATTGCAGCCGGTCGCAAAACCTGAAACAGCGAATGGGGAAGTAACCCATTCGACCCGATTGGAGAAATATCATGCGGATCCAACTTGCCCTAAATGTCAAAGACCTAGAAAGCGCCATTGTCTTTTATTCGAAGCTATTCAATACCGAGGTGAATAAAAGGAAACCGGGTTATGCCAACTTTGCGATCGACAACCCCCCACTAAAGCTCGTTCTTAACGAGCGCCCGGATGCACCTGAACGACTCGATCACTTGGGCGTTGAGATGTTTGGCGAAGGCGACGTCGCAGCCACCGCCGATCGGCTACGAGATGCTGGGATGATTCGTTTGGAAGAGCAAGACACCACCTGCTGCTACGCGAATTCGGAGAAAGTTTGGGCGACAGAGCCCGACGGACTGCAATGGGAGTGGTATCGAGTCAAAGCCGACACCGAATCGTTTGGCGTGGAACCGGACTTTAGCGCTGCGAAGCAAAGCCCAGAGCCTAAAAAAGACGGGCGTTGTTGATGGGGATTTTTGAGCGCTACCTGAGTCTTTGGGTTGCGCTCGCGATTATCGGTGGAACTGCGGCGGGCACACTAATCCCTGGGGTTTTCGATGGGCTGGCCGGTCTCGAAGTCGCCGGCGTCAACCTGCTGGTGGCAATGCTCGTTTGGGTCATGATTTACCCCATGATGGTGAACATCGATTTCGCGTCGCTCCGTCATGCGGGCCACCGGCCTAAAGGCTTGGTCGTCACGCTGGTTGTGAATTGGCTGATTAAGCCACTCACCATGGCCGGGTTAGGGATCCTCTTTTTTGAAGTCGTTTTTCGCGCCTGGGTCGACCCCAGTGATGCGCGTGAATACATCGCGGGGATGATCTTGCTTGGCGCCGCGCCCTGCACTGCCATGGTCTTCGTGTGGAGCCAGTTGGTGAAAGGGGACGCAACGTACACCTTGGTACAGGTCTCCGTTAATGACGTGATCATGATCTTTGCATTCGCGCCGATCGTTGCAATGCTGCTGGGGATCGCCGAAGTCGTGGTGCCCTGGCCGACATTGCTGTTTTCCGTGCTGCTCTATGTCGTGGTTCCGCTGCTCGCCGGTCTCCTTACCCGACGGACCTTGCAAAGCGGCGGCGGCGATACAAGGCTTGCGGCATTCAGCGCCAAGCTAAAACCTTATACCGTCGTCGGCCTGCTCGCGACTGTCGTGCTGCTGTTCGGCTTTCAGGGCCCTCGTATCGTGAATCAACCGATCGTGATTTTGTTGATTGCAATCCCGTTATTGGTTCAAAGCTACGGGATTTTCTTTGTGGCGTACGGCTGGGCATGGGCGTGGCGCACCCCATTTTCGGTCGCCGCACCGGCAGCATTGATCGGCACATCAAACTTTTTCGAGCTCGCCGTGGCCGTCGCAATTAGCCTCTTTGGTCTTAACAGCGGCGCCGCGCTTGCCACGGTCGTCGGCGTACTGGTGGAAGTACCGGTCATGCTTTCGCTGGTCGCGTTCGCCAACCGAACACGTCGATGCTTTCCATTAGAAGGCGTGGCCAGTAAAGAAATGAATGAGACGTACTCGCCGACCGGCACCTAATTTGGGAGGCAACCCTGCCGATCGGGACCGCCCTGATGCGGAGATTCTCGCGGCTTCAAATCGCGCGAACCCGGAGCCTTTGGGTTATTGAAGTTTGCTTCCGACCTCGGACAACTGCGCATCGTTATAGCGCACGCGTTTGCGCGGGCCTCGCCCCAAGGCAAGCTCGGGCACCATGGGATCGAAGCCACCGGGGGGCGCTTCGGGATCAGAGAAATAGCCGAGCCCGTAAGTCCCTTGGGTATAGCCCAATAACTCTTGCAGCTCCTCGTCTAAATCCCTGGCAATATGCGGCGGGCACGAAAGATATTGGTTTTCCTGTTGCCGCAACCATGCCAGGCAGTAGGTGAGATTGAGACCCAAGCGCGACTCGTTTGAGCGGTTCTCCCCGCCCCCGTGCAACACCGTGCCCGTATAGATCAATACCGAACCTTTGCTCATTTCAGCTTGCACGATTTCCTCGGGCGCCGCTTCGCGATCCCAAGGCCAGTGGTTGGAACCTGGGACAAAATTTGTCGCGCCATTTTCTGCGGTGAAATCGTTGATGGCCCACAACGTATTAAATTGCGGCTCTATACCAGGCGGTATTTGGGTACCAAATGCTTCTCGATCGCGGTGGATCGTTTGCGCGGCCTCACCCGGATGGATATTGGTGGCCTGCGTTAAATGGACCGTGAGCTTGTCTGCGTACGGTTCTAGGAAGTGATGCGCCAGCGCTAGGATCCTTCTATCCATCACAATTTTGCGGCAACTCGGAGTGCGGGCGATCAAGGCACCGGTGCGTTGAGTCTTACGGCCTGAAAAATGATCTCGGCCAAATGGAGCGACACTCTGGTAGGGCTCTAATTCTTCTTTGAAACGGGTTAAAGATGCGAAATCCAACGCGTCTTTGAGCACCGCGCCACCGTTACGCGATATTGCGCTAAAGACGTCGCCGAGTGGTGCATCGCACTCGAAATATTCTAGGGTCACTGCTTTTCCCGAGCCTCTTTTTGCCACCATAAACCCTCAGTTCGACGGATACCACCGTGTAGACCATTGTTGTAACTGCCTTGGCACTGGTACTTAAGTACTAATTCCTGCCGCGTTATCCAGGCTAGCCTCTCACCCCAAGATCAATGACGCGCGCCGCCAGGCAGCAAGCGAGCCCCCAAGATACCGCGTGGGCCCGCTTTCTGCCTGGCCGCGGGCAGGTACTTTAACCGAGTTCTTTCGGGAACAAGACTTTAAGGAAAGCGCATGAAAGACAAGCCCACAACCTTGCCTGGAAGCTGGGCCGCGACGGCCCTACTCCTCGCCGTGTTCAGCACTGCCAATGCAACACAAACAACATTCGAATTTAGCGGTACCGTGACCAGTCTTTCTGGCGGTTTAATCGACGATTTCATTCTCGGCGATACGATTTCTGGCAGCTTCACCGTGGATACCGATAGCATCTGGCTAGCCGATCAATTCCCGACCGACAACACCATTAGAAAGTCTTTTAGCCCTGTCATACAACTTAGTATCTCGTTAGCCCAAAGTGGCCACACCTGGCAGCAAATGGTTCCGGCTGGCTCTTTTGGGGGCACATTTACCGTGCGCAACGATGCGTCCGCGCCATTCGGCTTTACTGTGGATTCGGTATCGACGCAAATGTCCACCGCGTTCCTTACCGCCACAGCGGTTGAAGGGCGAACACCCGCGTGGGCGAGCGTGATCTTGGAATCGAGCATCTTTGGCGCCGGTGATCCGGGAATGCTTACGGGGATCGGTATCCCAACGTCGCCGCTAGCATTTGAATCCGGAGGTGTTAGCTTTTTCTACGAGCCTGATTCCACCGTCTCCAGTATCGGCTTCGCGCCCTTGGTGATACCCATACCGGCACCCATGGTGCTCCTGATTTCAGGGATCGCCGGGGTTGCCGGATTCGCTCGGCGCGGCGCGGCGAAAACCTGAAGTACGATAGGATTTGCGCGGGCAGCACCCTTGTCGCGCGCTGGGCCGCTGCCGCGCGCCTTGGGGGTGTAAGCGCACCGTTACGTCAATCGCCGTGAGCTAGATGATGTCTTTACGGATCCTCGTCGTCGATGACCATCCATTGTTCCTGGCCGGGATCCAAGAGGTCCTGGCCGATCTTGCGGCAGGGGTTTTGACCGTCCGCGAGGCAAATAACGCGGCTTCGGCGTTGGACTTGCTCGAACGTGAGTCGCCGTTTGATTGGATCTATCTCGATCTCAATCTGCCAGACAAAGATGGCATGAATCTACTTTCAACCATACACACGCTCGGACTCGATACCCCGGTCGTGGTGATCTCTGGTGATGACGATCCCAATACTGTTGATAGTGCACTCAAAGCTGGCGCCTGCGGGTTCGTCAGCAAGGCCAGTACGCGAGAAGAACTGTTGGAAGCTTTCCGTGCCATTAATCGCGGCGACCAATTCATATCCAATGCGCTGCGTGCCCCACTCGCCGAGTTTCGCCTCGGCACAAAACGTCCGCGACGAGAAAGCATTAGGCTGACGCGACGCCAACGTGAGGTCCTCAACTTGTTGGCGAAGGGTTTCAGCAATGCAGCGATCGCCGATGCCCTGGGTTTATCTGTGAGCACGGTTAAAAGCCATGTTTCCACGCTTTTCGAAGCATTGGGCGTTGATAACCGCGCGGGATGCACGCGCGCGGCTCTGCGGCTTGGCTTAATCGATTAACAGCGGCTAGACCATTTTTGCGATGGTATTGACCAACTCTTGCGCATCGACAGGTTTTGAAAGTAGCGTCACATTAACCCTTTGCGCGAGTTCGCGGATGTGGGGATCGGTGTCACCGCTAATGAGCAGCGCGGGCAGCTCAGGATCAAAGTGTTCGCGCAAAACCGAAATAGCGTCAAGCCCGGTTTCGCCGTCCGCGAGTCTAAAATCGCTCACCACCACGTCAGGCACGCGGCTTTGCATTGACGCCCCCTCAAGAGCATCTTGGGCATTATCCGCATTGGTCACCACACAATCGTTGTCTGAGAACAAAAGGACAAGACCGCGCAAAACCGCAAGCTCATCGTCGATCACGACCACATGCAACCCTGCTATCGACAGTTCGTCGACAACAATCGTATCGCGCGATGCGACGTTCCCACGCTCGCCGGGTTTAAGATCGAGATGAAAGCTTGTGCCTTGGTTAATTTCTGATTCGAACGACACATCAATGTCGAGCAACGCCGATAAGCGTCGTACCACGGCGAGTCCAAGTCCCAACCCCCGGCTGCGATCGCGATTGCGATTTCGCACTTGAAAATACTCAGAAAAAATTTGTGCCTGATCGCTTTGGGCAATTCCGCAGCCTGTATCTTGGATACTCAGCCGCACATGCTCACCTGTGTTACGTGCGTAAACCACGATCGAACCTGCGTCTGTAAACTTCACCGCATTACTGAGGACGTTGCGGATAATTCGCGCCAACAACACAGGGTCTGAAAAAACCACAAGCTCGGATTTCTCGTGGTGTAGGTCAACGTGCTTTTCGCGCGCGAACGGCTGAAACTCTTTAACGATTTCATCAACGAGTGACGATAATTCGAGATCGGATTTATCGACCTCAACGCTTGCCGCATCGAGCCTGGAAATCTCAAGGAGCGCATCAAATAGATCCTTCAATACCGCATGGGAGTGGCGGACTTCATCATGAAGTTCAAGCTGTTTGCTCTGATTCAAGCGCGTGCGCAAGGTATCAATGAACAACCCCATCGCGTAGAGCGGCTGACGCAAATCGTGGCTTACGGCAGCCAGAAATAGAGATTTCTCACGATTGGCCTGCTCCGCGCGCTCCTTTTGCTCGCGCACCTCGCCGAGCAACTCAAGATTTTCGAGATCACGGGTGATCACGGCCGTCACTGCGCGCGAATAATTGCGGCCCACCGCCAGAATGAACACGAGATAAGCAAGGGTCAGGATCACGAGTAAATGCGCCTGCGGCAGGGCTATGTGCCATATTCCTAATGCCGTAAGCACGGTAATGGGGATAGCGAATCCCATTATCGCGCCGTAAGAAGAGGCCAAATTACCAACGCTCCCTGTAGCAACGCCGGACAGGGTGAGCAGAAATAGGAGCAGGGCAAAAAAATCATCCGTAACGAGGAATGCATAGCCGCCCACACCCCAAATGGCGCCGCCGAGCGTCGTGCTAAAAACAAATTCCCGCATCCAGCGTTGCGCGGCCGCCGGAGCCAAGGGCCACTGGCGTGCGAGCCGGTGCCGGTCATACAAACGGATGGCCGCAAATAATGCATTGCTGCCCCACCATGCGACCAATAAATGCATAGGCTGATAGGGCGAGACGACGTAAGCGGCGAATGCCATCATGCCGAGATTCGCCGCCCACATCACGGGACGCTGAGATGTCAGCGTCTCAATGCGTGCCAGAAGTCCACGATGGAGGCTCGAATCGGTTTCTGCGGCAGTCATATGGGAAGCACGTCGCGGTGTGAGCATGGAAAGTATATTTTGTAATTGATGCTCAGCGAAAAACGAACCGCCCCCTTGGAAGTGGTCACGCCCTTCGTGTTGAATGTAGAGTGGGAGCTATCGAACTAGTTTCTGATCGAACTCTGGCGAACCCCAGCCGTCCATCCTCACGCTGTTCGGCTTAGGCGTCACCGCGTTTGGTTGGCGAACCCGCAAAGCGCCGCGGCGAGCTTAGCGTCCGCCCTCACCTTCAACAACGCCGCACGGACCTCGCAGCTAGCGGCTTTATGTGCTTGTGGCTAAAGCCTGCGGGCCTAGTTATCGCCAAACGGCACGACGACCGGCCATGCCTTTGTCACCATAACGGGTGCAGCTTCGGTGAAGTCGGGCGTCTCAACGATTTCATCGACGCTAATGGATGCGGTGAGTTTGTCCGTGGCTGAAATGATGGTCGTAACTATCTTCGTGATTTGATCTTCACCGATGCCGCTCGCGAGCGGGATCAACACTTCGAAGGGTTTACCGTTTAGCAACGCGTCCGTGCTCAAAATTTCCGCCGCCATCACCCCTTCTAAATCTGCGGTTCCGATGGTTAGCTGTTCAAACCCCATTGGCAGGACATGTCGTTCTTGAATCTTGGTATTGAAGGTCTCGTGGACGATATCCATAAGTTCGAATTTATCGACCGGCAAAGCCTTAACACGCAGCGCGATCGATGCAGTATCCCCATCGATCTTCACCTCGGCGAGCGCGCCACTTTCATGGCGGACCAAAGTGAGCTCTGGCAGGTAATAGTAGGTTAACAATGGCCAATCATAGCGTCGCTTTTCATTTGCAATGTTGCGCGCATCATCAAAAATTCGGAGGGTGCCACCGTAATTCAACTCGACGACCAAGGGCTCTCGATTCACCAGCAACTGTTCCATTTCAAGCGGGTTAAGCTCCTCGCGACTGTCCTCAGCAGTGGCCTCAGCGGGCTTTTGAGCGAGGCGAGTATGTGCTTCGGGAAGCGCCTCGACTCGCGCGTAACCGCTTGAGCATTTGCAAAAGTTCGGCGGCTTCGTGCAGCTCAATGTGTCCTCATTGAGTTCTAATGCCATCTTCGCCCCGACGTTGTTGGCGCCTGCCGTGAAAACCTCATCTTCGAAGGCCCCGTCGCGCCGATACTCACCGTCCGGCGAGCGCGAGATGATTGCGAAGTAATCTTCGAAGCGACGGATTTCGAGGCTTCGGTCCGCGTCGCTGTCGCACAACCAATAGCCGGTATACGGACTGCCGCCACCGCAACCTGTCAGCACGAATACCAACAACCCTAAACTTAAAATTCGTTTGCTCAATGCAGTCTCCAACAGTGCGTGAACATTGGCGGCGTCTTTGAGCGCCGTTAGATGCCAGTGAAGATACCCCGTTTCGCCCTACCTGTCGCGATCGGGCGCCAGTAAAAAGACACCAGACCGCGTAGGCAGCGCTCCGATGAGCCTTTTGAGGTTCCATGCCGTTTGAGCGCGCATCATTGGTTTTTGAATAGCGCCGGCGCAAACTGTATGTCCGCATCTTTTCGAAGCAAGGAGAACTTCGCATGAGCAAAACAAAGGGTTTAGCCCTCCTCTGTTTTGGGTTGTATCTAGCCGCTAGCCAGAGCTACGCAGCGCTGGCCACATCGGGGTCAGTATTTTTATGGGCCGAGCCTGGAAGTTGGGTCGGCGGTGGGATCGGCGCGGAGCGGGTCACATGGACCCACGGCGTCGAGGGAATTTTCTCGGTGGGGCGAAATTCAGACCAAGGCGTTAGCGTGAGTTTTGACGACCAAAGTTGGTGGTCGTTCCAATTCGCCGCTCCCACCTATGACCCGCTCACTAATACGAATAACGGTGTCGAATTAAGCATCGGGTTTTACGATCTGGCGACGCGCTTTCCATTCAATTCCCCAACCAGGCCAGGTTTCAGCTTTTCAGGTAATGGGCGAGGCAACAACCGGCTTGGTGCTTGGTTCAATGTCCTTGAAGTGGTCTACGGTCCCAATAATGAGGTTCTAAAGTTCGCGGCCGATTTCCGGCAGTTTGATGAGAGCGAAGATATGAGCGGTCCGAGTACCTATGGTTCTTTGCGGATCAATTCCGATATTCCGCTCAATCCCGTCCCGGTGCCGCCCGCGCTGGCGCTATTGGGAACTTGCCTGGCATTTTTGGTCCGCGCCGTGAAGCCCCAGCGCTCACGCAGGCCGGCAAACCCGTAAAAAATCGCGCGAAGCGGCGCGTGGTGGCAACACCTTGGCCAGTTTGCGGCACAAAGCGAGCCATTGTGCGGGCATCTGGGCTGAGGAAAAAACGATATCCAGGCGGTTAGGACGCTAATCTGAGCGGCCGGCCCGCCTGAAACGTTCGTTAACATTTTGACGCCGCCGAACCGCGAGCCGTGTAGTGCTATTCTTGGACGTACCCAAGTGCGCGTATCCCTGGAGGCGAAGAAATTTCATGACGTGTCTTTCGCGGCATGCCCCGATCCTAATGCTTGCGCTTTTGATTTCAGCGAGCGCCAGCGCAAATTACCAACTATTCGAAGCGGGACAGGTCCGGCCGCTGGCCATAAGCCCTGACGGATTGACTCTTGCCGCCACGAACACGCCAGACGACCGCATTGAGATCTTCTCGATCCAAGGCGATGGCTCACTGCTCCAGACGGGCTCGGTGCCGGTGGGAATGCGGCCAGTGGCCCTTGCGTTTCGCTCCAATAGTGAATTGTGGGTGGTTAATCATCTCTCCGACAGCGTCAGCATCGTGACCTTGGGCGTCCTCCCGCATGTTTCACGCACACTATTGGTTGGCGACGAGCCGCGAAGCGTGGTGTTCGCTGGCACCGGAGGCAATCGCGCGTTTGTGACCACCGCCCACCGCGGCCAACATCGCCTCGACCCATCGATTGCAGCGGTTCAAGGTGCCGGCGATCCGCTATTTAAGACGCCTGGGGTGGCACGCGCCGACGTTTGGGTGTTTGACGCAAGCGCCCTCGGCACAACAATCGGTGGAACGCCAATTGAAATCCTATCGTTCTTTGCCGATACGCCGCGGGATCTCGCGGTTAGTCCCGATGGCAACACGGTCTATGTCGGCGCCTTTCATTCGGGAAATGAAACCACAGTGGTACCGGAGTGGTTGGTGTGCAACGACTTTCAGGTCTCGGGCGGGTCTTTTTGTCCAGCTCAATCCCCCGGCGGCCTACCGGGACCGTCAACGAACTGTTGGCAAAATGATCTGGACCCCGCTTGCGAGGAGGCCGTGCAAGCAGATGAGACGGGCTTGATCGTTCGATTCGATGGCTCCGCATGGATGGATACGATTGGGCGCGATTGGTCGGCGCTCATTCCCTACACCTTGCCCGACTATGATGTATTTTCAATCGATGCCAACACCCTTGCGCCGGGCTCGGTTGTTGAATTCCCCCATGTTGGCACGATCCTTTTCAACCTCGCCGTCAACCCAGTCTCCGGCCGGCTTTACGTCTCCAACACCGAGTCGCCCAATGAGGTCTTGTTCGAGGGCGCCGGAGTGTTTGGAGGCTCCACGGTCCAGGGTCATCTAGCGGAATCGCGGATCACGGTGATCGACCCGGTAACGACTGCGGTCGATCCTCAACACCTTAATCAGCATATTGACTATTCCCAGCTTCACACCGATCCAGGCGCCGATCATGCCGCCATCGACGCGCAAGCCGCGCACAGCCTTGCCGCACCCACCGACATTGTGGTTTCGAGCGATGGTTCGACAATTTATCTCGCAGCCTTTAGCTCCGCCAAGGTTGGGGTCTTCACCAGTGCCGCTATCGAAGACCCGTCCTTTGAGACTAACTTTGATCCAACGACCGAGAGCACGAACTATATCGACGTTGGCGGAGGTCCGAGCGGCCTTGCTTTGAATGAGAGCGCAAACCGGCTGTACGTGCTGACCCGGTTTTCAAATCAAATCGAAGTGGTTGACTTGCTCAGCAGCAGCATCGTTGGCACCCATCCGCTCCATAACCCAGAGCCCCCATCGATCGTTGATGGCCGCCCATTTTTATACGACGCGCAAATATCGTCAGCCAACGGCGAAACGTCCTGCGCGAGCTGTCATATTTTCGGTGACATGGACAGCCTTGCCTGGAACCTCGGCGATCCCGATGGTCGGGTGACCACCAACCAACAACCCACCTCAACAGGGTTTCCGGCACCCGCAACGTTCCACCCCATGAAAGGCCCGATGGCCACCCAGACTTTTCGCGGCATGGCGACTCATGGTGCGATGCATTGGCGCGGGGATCGCAGCGATGGGATCTTCGGCCTTGACCCATGCACCGAGCCGACGGGCGCGCCGTGCAACGAAGACCTGTCGTTTCGAAATTTCCTTGTTGCATTCGAGGGACTGCTTGGTAAGTTTGGGACAATCACGGCGCTCGAAATGCAAAAGTTCACGGATTACGTGCTGCAGCTACAGCACCCGCCCAATCCGGTTCGCCAACTTGATAACTCTTTAAACGCCCAAGAGCAGGCCGGTTCCAACGTGTTCTTCAATGTTATGGGCGATGCTTTAGCCAGTTGTAACGGTTGCCACGAGCTCGATGCCTCGCTAGGTTTTTTTGGGACCAACGGCACGCAGAGTTTTGAAGGCGAACCTTTCACCATGAAGGTGCCCCACATGCGCAACATGTTTGCCAAGGTGGGCATGTTCAAAGTCGCCGGCGACCAGATCCGTGGCTTTGGTTTCACACATGATGGCAGCCTCGCGACGATGGAGGAATTTTTCGCCACACCCGTGTTCACGCTCAACCAAACCCAGCGCGAAGACGTTGAGGTGTTCTCCTTCTCCTTTCCTAGCGACCTCGCGCCCGTGGTCGGGCAACAGGTGACCCTGACAGCAACCAATTCGGTGGTTGCTAATCCGCGCATCGATTTATTAATCCAACGGGCCGGCGCAACCTTCAACTCACTCACCCTCGGTGGGGCTGTTGCTGAATGCGATCTGATCGTTAAGGGCTTAGAGCTTGGCGCCGCTCACGGTTGGCTCCGCCTTGCCGATGGCACCTTTCAACGCGATGACGGCGTCATCACCACCGATCTAGCCCTGCGCGGCTTGGCCAGCACCGAAGGGCCGCTAACCTATACCTGCGTGCCGCCAGGATCAGGAAATAGAACGGCCATTGATCGCGATCAAGACACCCTCCTCGATGGCGTAGAAACCAACACCGGGATCTTTCTCGGCGCCTCTGATACGGGCACCAATCCTGCGCTGTCGGACACCGATGGCGACGGCTTTAGCGACGCCGATGAGGTTAACAACCTCCCCAACCCCACAAATCCCAATAATCCCGCTGATTTTCCAGGCGCCATCCCGCCTCCAACGACCGATGTCCCGGCACTGCCTGTTTATGGGGCCTTCTTGCTGCTCCTAATACTGGGGACGCTTGGTTTCGTGACGCTCCCCGGCTCGCGCCAACAATGAGAAAAGCCGCCGCGCTCAGCGCCGGCGCGGTGTTGGTCATTGCCGGGGGCTGGTTTTGGCTAAGCACCGACAAACAGCCGGGTACGCAAGCCGAAATCGAACCGCGACGAGCCGAAATTGAACCCCAGGAAACGCGGCCTTTCCGCGGGCCCTCTGGCACTATTTCACAAAGCACTATTCCGCCGCCGGACGCCTCGCTGCCCCCGGCGCTGTCAATCGCGACCGGCAAAACTTCAAACATCGAACACCGCGCGCTACCCCGCAGCGCGCCGTTGATCATTGAGCTCGATCTCGGCGTGCCTAATCAAATTGGCCCACGTCCCACCCGGATCCTCGCAACCAGCGACGGACGGGTGCTGGAACTCAATGGCACGGTCGGCGAATCCAAACCGCAAGCCAACAAACTCGCCATTGATACTGAGTGGCTTAAACCTGATCGCTACGTGATTGAAGTGCAAACCACAGAAATGGTTCACATTCCTCTACGCCGCTATATCCTCAACGTGAAATAGGCAAAAAAAAGTCGATTCCGGCGTGCACGGCTTTCACAAACGGATCGCGCCCTTTATCATTCGCATAAGTAACCCGTAACGACTATCCATCTCGGCCGTGCCGAGACCGTTCGTACAGGATTAAACGAAGTGGCCTTTTTTGATCAGCGCCCTGAAGATCAATGCTCGGTGTTTGCCAATCGGTGGCTTGCGCTCGGCGTGATCGTATTGGCCGGTCTGATTTTGCGGCTGCTTACCCCGTTCGCAGACGTTTACGGCGAGCCCGATGTCGCAAGACTAGTCGTTGACGCTGAACTGCTGCGCAAAGGCGGTGTCACGACCCAACTGATCTCGGAGTATCGCTATTACGTGAGTCCGGGCTACATTTTCCTGGCATTAGGCGCCGGCATCGCCGCCGATGCGCTCGGCATTCATGTGGGCTATCTCCTCAATGGCATCAATGCCCTCACGTTTGTGGTCTTCGGTGTCGCGGCCTATTTTCTGATAGCGCGCCTCACGGACCGAACGGCTGCATTCTTTGCCGCGACAAGCCTGTTGTTCATGCCGGTTGTTTTCTGGGGAGGCGCCTATGGCTTTCCGTCCTTAATCTCGGTTCTCGCCCTGACTATCGCAACCTTGCTTTACGACATGCGATTGACTGATCAACATTGGCTGGGACGGCACGGCGACCTTGTCATTATTGTGGCTTTATTGATCGGCGCGGCGCTGCTTAAGGCCGATATGTACCTGGCAGCGATTGGCTTGATTGCGCTGCAACTGCATCGCCGCGGTTGGCACAGCCGAGAATTGGCGTTCTTGATTGCGATACTTGGTATCGCTCCAATCGTGACGATCATGGTTGGCAAAACCATGCTCGCCGGTGATGCGCAATTCACGCAGTTCGCGACCGGTTATCAGAAGAAATACGGTTTGGAGCTGTGGCGGGCTTATTCGTGGTGGTACATCGAAGGCTGGATGATGGCTTTCGGTTTGTTTGCAACCCCGATTGCAGTTATTGGCGCCATCCGCATGCTGCTGACCGGCCATTGGCGATTGATTGCGGCGCTGCTCATGTGGGCAGGCGCGCCATTTCTGTTTTGGTATTTCAGGATCGGCGACAGCATGCGCCATCATCTACCCGAAGCCCTGCCGATCGCGATCGGGATCGGTGTCGCGATCGGCACGCTACAGCGCCGCCCGCCCTTGGCCATCGCTGCGCTGTTTGTTCTGCTTAGTGTTAATTACTGCTGGTATCCGGTCACGGAAAACGGTTATCGGCCTTCCGGACGTCTCGTTGGCAGCCTACAGGATCGGCACGCGTACGTGGAAAGGCTGCACTATTTTGGCAAGACTTACGCGGCCAACCCATCTTCCAAGAAAGTCATTCTAGGAACCGTGGGTAATCCCTATGCGGATGCCGAGGTGTTGGAGAACGCTGCCAAGGTAACCAGCGCGCGGCGCGATCACGAACTCGGCTACGACCAAATTGTTCATGACATCATTGACCACCACGGCCGCGCGATCATCCATACCAGTGTGCGGGTCGATCCGGACAAAGCGCCTGCGGCTGCAAACGTTTATCAAAACGCCGGCTACAGTGTTTTTTCTTTTGAATACGATCTGATCGAGGGCGTTGAAAACGATTTATCCGCCGTGGTTAAACTTTCGACGCCGGCGCGAGATTAGGTTCTTGTCCTATCCATCCGCTAACCCCGTGAGGCTCAACCGATGAGCAGCAGCGTGCGAGACTCCTCGCCCACGGAGCGCCGCGGCCTAGTTACCGGCATCCTCGGACTTGGACTCGCGATCGCGCTCCTGGTTTGGACGTTGCACGATATTTCTTTCGACGACTTTGCGGCGCGAGTTCAACAGGCCAACCTCGCCTGGTTTTGCGCGGCTGTGTTGCTCGCGTTTTTAACACTGCCGATAAAGGTCTTGCGCTGGCAAGAGTTGCTGCGCGCCACCGGCGACGTGCCATCATTCGGCGCCTTATGGCATGCGGCAGCGATCGGCTTGTTGGTCAACAACCTGCTTCCCGCTCGCGCTGGCGAGTTTGCGAGTGCTTACGCGGCGCGGGAGCTTTGCGGTCGTCGCTTCTCCACCACGTTTGCCTCCATCGTCGTCGAGCGAGTCTTCGACGGCATCACGATCATCGCCTTACTCGCGATCACGGTGATCGCGGGTGGCGCGGACCTCAGCTCAGACGTCGGCGGTGTTTCGCTCCTATGGGTAGGAGTGATTGGTTGCGCCGCCTTTGGCGGCGTTTTCCTGTTCCTGTGCGCGATTGCGAAGTGGCCCCAGTTCTTCGTTTCTAAAACAACAGAATTTATCGCCAAAGTTACAAACGACACCATCGGCGAGCGCGTCGCCGCACTGGGTGATGGGCTCCTTTTGGGTCTTGGCGCGTTACAGACCTTGCGGCGCTTGTCGCTCGTATTAAGCTGGTCCATTCTGATGTGGCTGGTGAATACAGCGTCGATTTGGGCCGGATTTGTTGCTTTTGGTCTCGGCGCTTCTTGGCATGTCGCTGTCGTCCTGCAAGTTGTGATCGCGATCAGCGTGATCCTGCCGCCTGCCCCTGGGTTCTTCGGCGTGTTCGAGGCTGCGAACCGGGTGGTTCTAACCCTCTACGGTGTCGTCGCGGCAGCGGCGGTGTCTTTTGCGGTGAGCTATCACATGACGCTTTTTGTTATCTCGTCGTTGATCGGTTTGTGGTCGCTTTGGCGTAGCAAGATCTTATGGTCCCAAATCAGTCGCGCCTCCCGCGCCAGCGAAGCGCCTTAGCTATGGCCATCACCTACGCCGCCGAGCCGTATCAAGCCCATCACACCGAAATGCATTTGGGGATCACCGAGCGTGCCTACGCAAACCACCCAGCCCACGCACGACCCGAGCTTGATGCGGCTTTTCATCGTCAACTCCACGGCGGGGCAAATCCCGCGGGGGCCGCGTTGATGATGACCGCTCGCGAAGATGGGCACTGCGTGGGCGTACTTTCGTCGATTCCGATGAGGTTTAAAACGCGCGCCGGTATTGCCATGACAGGTTATCAAGGTACGGCCTTGGCAGTAGACCCCGGCGCCCAAGCGCAATTCATTGGCCTGCGTTTATCCCGGCTATTGATCCGCTCGGCCAACGCACTCAGCAATTGTTTTCCGTACGGTTACCCAAACCGAAATGCCCACCGTTTTTATGTACGTGCCGGCTCTGTGCTCGCCCAAGTTGTGCCGACTTATGTTTTCCCCAGAACCCCTTGCCGAGCGAGCTATAAAGATCCAAGCGGTATGCGCTGGACCTTCGAGGCCATTAACTCGCCCGACGAACTAGATCCGAGTGAGTTCATTGATTCGCCGCTCGCGATCGAGGGGTTCGTGCGGGACCGGGCGTATTTTGACTGGCGCTTTGGTGGTGACGCTGCCGCACGGTATCGATTCGTGTTTTGCCGAGCCGAAGAAAAGTCCTCTAGCTTCATCGTTGCGTGTACGGAGCACCGCATGAGCGGCTTTCCGTTTACCATACTGGTCGAAGGTTACCCTTCGCCCTTTCTCGATCATTTCGCAATCGCGGTGCGGGCGGCGACCCTCACCGCGACCCACAAGACCATCCGTTTTGTATACGCCACGACCAATTTGGCACGGCGCCGCCCTGAAATCCGGTGGCCCAAGGGCGTTGAAATCCCAACTCGATTTCATCCGCGGCCGTTCGAGCTCTACGCGCACCCCGAAGGGGCTGCACCTACCGATGAAGTTGGGTTGTCGCTCGCACTCACCGGCGACTGGTTAGGTTTTTAAGGTTTCGCATGGCTAAGAAAAAGACTGCAAAGAAGAAGGCCGCGGGCAGCGACGCACCATCGCCCGCACCAACGCGTAAGAAGGCATCTCAAAAGAAAACGGGGCTCACGGCAGGTGGGCCTCAAGGAGACGCGTTTGAAGGGCTCACCATTCGCGACTGCAGGCGAGTGGCGGGCGAGGTATTCCGGATCAAAGAGCTTCATGAAGAGCAGATCCAAGCGATGCGGGCGGTACTTAAAGGCAACGACACCATCGCGGTATTACCCACGGGATTCGGTAAATCCCTGATCTACCAGACGCTTGCGTATTTGGTCGACAGGCCAGTGATCACCATATCGCCGCTGCTAGCACTGATGCGTGACCAAGAGCTTTCACTCATTCGAGCCAAGGTGCCGGTGGTACGGATCGACAGCTCGCTCGGTAAACGCGCACGGGACGAGGCACTGCGACGAGTTGAAGCCGGCGGACGGCTCATTGTTCTAACCACACCCGAGTCGCTGCAACGGGCCGATTTACGCACCGCGATGAACGAGCATCCGCCAGCACTGTTGACGATTGACGAAGCGCATTGCATCTCCGAGTGGGGTCACGACTTTCGACCCGCTTACCTGGCACTGGGAAAAACGCGTGACCTCCTGGGACATCCGCCGGCACTCGCATTGACAGCCACCGCAACACCGCGTGTACAGGAAGACATTAGTGCACGCTTACAGATGCAAAAGCCGGTTAAGGTCATCGCGCCACCGCACAGAAAAAACTTACGCTTCGACGTGCGGAAGGTCCCCGGCAGTGTCAAGCTCACGGTTGCTGGAAAACTGATCCGGAAACTTCGCCGGCCGGGGATCATCTATTGCGCAACGACCAAGGCCGTCGATGAAATTTATGGCGCGCTCCGGCGCGCTAAGATCCCGGCCACTCGCTACCACGGACGAATGAACAAGGCGGAGAGGGAAAAAGCCCAAAAGGAATACGGCCGTCGACGGGTTCGTAAAGTGATGGTCGCAACCAGCGCTTTCGGTATGGGGATCGACAAGCGCAACATTCGCTACATCCTGCACTACCAGGTCCCGGGTTCGATCGAGCAATATGTGCAGGAAGCCGGACGCGCCGGGCGCGACGGACATCCGGCGCATTGCATCTTATTGTTCGATGAAGCGGACTTAGACATTCAAAAGCGCTTAATCACCAAAAGCCACGTTAACTTAAGCCAACTTGAACGGTTGGGCGAAGCAATGACGGCCTGGACTGATTCCGGCGAAGAAGTCTCGGTGGAGGATCTGGCGTTCTCGGCGGCGGTGCAAACCAGTTCGTGTCGTGCGCTCTGCCATCGGCTTGAAGAAGCAGGCTTGCTAGAAACAACCGGTCGCGACAAACTGAAAATCACGGTCCCTACCGAGACGTTGATGGAAGGTGTGCGTGAACTCGCTGAACAATTTCAAGTCGTGCAGCGCGGCGACCTCAGGCGCCTAAACCAAATGGCCGAATACGCCGAGAGCACAAACTGTCGAAGCGAATTCATCAATCACTGTTTCGTCGACGATGACATCCCGCCATGCGGACGCTGCGACCGCTGTAAGCTGCTAAACCAGTTACCCACGAAAAAACAGATCAGAACCTAGGAACTGCGGCCATGCGAATTCTGGTGATCGCGAAACGGCAGTACACAGGGCGTGATGTCATCGACGATCGTTTTGGCCGCATCTATGAGATCCCCTATCACCTCGCCAACGATGGACATGACATCGTGGGGCTAACGCTTAGTTACCGGCGCCGGTCTAACAATATCCTCAACGACAATGTGAAATGGCAATCGGTGAACCTGCTGCCCATGGGGCTCACTCGGTATTGGCGGGTGTTAAACCACCTGATGACAGAGCACGCGCCCGATTTGATTTGGGCATGTGCGGACGTCATTCAGATCTCGATTGGCGCCTATTTGAAACAGCGCTTCGGTACACGCTTGGTTCTCGACCTTAATGACAATTTCGAGGCATACGGTCTCACTAAACTTCCGGGTATGACCTACATGCTGAAACGCGCGTGCCGGCTAGCCGATGGTTTGACCTTGATGAGCCATTCGCTCGAGGACTACATCCGCGAAAACTATGCCACCGATGCACAGAGCATCGTTGCGCCAAGCGCCATCAATGATCGGCTTTTCTATCCTCGCGACCGCGATGAATCCCGCGCCGCCTTAGGTCTTCCCGCTAACGCCAAGCTGATCGGTACGGGCGGCGCTGTAATGTCGGGACGAGGTATCGACGCAATGTTCGAAGCATTTGAGTTGCTCAAATCGGAGATACCCGATCTTTACCTCGTGTACGCTGGTCCCCGCGATAAAACACCGCAATCGTTCTCCACCGAGCGCACAATCGATTTAGGTATCCTCAATCAGCCGCAAATGCCGCTGCTTTTTTCCGCGCTCGATGTGGGCATCGTCTGTAATCTGGACTCCGCGTTCGGACGCTATTGCTTCCCGCAGAAACTCTACGAAATCGTCGCCTGCGGAACGCCAGTCGTGGCGACCGGCGTAGGTGATGTCAAAGTCGCCTTGAAGGATGTCGAGCACGCCTTATTCGAACCCCAAGACCACCGGGGTTTGGCCCGGTGTTTGCGCGAGCATCTGCGAGGCCCACGCCCGCCGCCGGCGATCCCTGGGCAAAACTGGCGTTCACGAGCGGACGATGTGCACGCTTTCTTTAACCAGATTATTGCCGCGAACGTTTAGCACGCCAACACATAGAGTTCGATACAACGAGGAGGTATTGGCGATAGCCATACCTGTTCTCTTGGATTTGAAGGCGGCGCAATGGTAACCCGTAATACAATCTTTGGAACGACACGCGCAACGTTGCGGCGAGCGGCAGCTTCCTCTATTCTTTTTTTATGCCAACTAGTACAAATAAGCGTCCTCGTGGCCGCCCACCGGCCTTTGATAAGCGCCTCGTTGCTGAACGCATCATTGATACGTTCTGGAGCCGGGGGTTCTCCGCTACAAGCTTGGACCATCTCAGTGAAGCGACCGGTTTGTACCGCCCAAGCCTCTACGCCGCATTTGGTGATAAGAAAAGCATGTACCGCGAGGCGCTCAGACTTTTCGCGGAGCAGTTACGCGCCGAAGTGGCCGTTGCCTTGGCCCGCCCTGGTATCAATACGTCGCTCAAAGGTTTTTATCGCGCCGCTATTGAGGTGTACACCGGTGGCGAGAGTGGGCCTAAGGGGTGCCTGTTCGTCTGCACCACCGCCGCGGAGTCAGCAGAAGATAGGGAACTGCGCGCGGACCTCGCCGCGGTGCTCAAGGAGATCGATAGCGCGCTGGCGGCCCGTTTCAAGCAGGCTCAAGCCGATGGAGAACTGAGTACCCAGCACAACGCCGCCACCTTAGGCAGGTTGGCGGGTGCGGTGCTCCACAGTTTGGCGGTTCGGGCCCGCGCCGGAGAATCAAAAGCTTCGCTAAAACGTTTAGCCGAAGCCACCGTTACTCAATTGTTGAGTCTTCACTAAGCTACTTTTTGTTCCGCGAAGGCTTTTAAATCGCCCGCGATGGCCCCGATCTGCGCGCGCACGGCTTCAACGACTGGCGGTGGAGCAGTCTCGGGACCGCCTGAATTAAACGGCGGTTGCGGTCGATACTCGAAGATCAACTGCATCGCGTGCGCCGCTGGCTCGTTGATGGCCTCGGCAATAAGCGTCAATGCAAAGTCCAAACCCGCCGTTATGCCACCGCCGGTGATCCGGTTTCTGTCAATGACGACGCGCTCATCCACCTGGGTCACGTTTTGATAGGAACTCAAAACATCGGTGTAAGCCCAATGCGTCGCCGCTTTGTAGCCATCAAGCAAACCAGCCTCGGCGAGGATCAGCGATCCGGTGCACACCGAGGTTACGTACTGAGCCTTAGCACCCACTTTGCGCAGAAACTCGATCACTGTTTTATCTTGCATTTGCGCAAGCGTGTTGCCGCCCCCGGCAACAACCAAGACATCAATTTCGGGGCAGTCATCGAAACCGTAATGCGGGGTTAGCAAGGCGCCGGCGTCGCACATGAGCGGCTCACTGGTCTTGGCAAACGTGAATGCCTCCATCTGTTCGACCATCGCAAAGAATTGCAGCGGAGCGTACGCATCCATCATTGTCAAATTCTCAAAAATATAGATACCAACATTTATCTTTGCCATTAGGTATGTCCTTTCGCGCGCTGGCGATTTAAATTTGCTGCGGTGTCTTAAAGACCGCTCAACGCTCAATCAAAAGCGTAGTGGTCCATGGCTTTCACCAAGCCAATGCCGAGCACGGTTTCGATAGCGGCTTTGATCTTGAACGCGTTGTTTAAGAACTTATGCTTGCCCATCACGCCCATCCGGAAAGACGGGCGGTTCTTGATGCGCACGAACCAGGCGTTAACACCTGGATAGTAGCGCCCAAATGGGTAGCCGCATTCGGTTAAGCGCAAAACCTTCATCGCCCAAATTACATCGGCCATCGTTAATGTCGGTCCGGTGATAAATGGGCGTCCGTCGGCAAAGCGCGATTCCAACATCGCGAAAGCATCATTAAGTTTTCTCAGATGCTCCACGTATACTGATTCGTCAATCGCGTCGTTGCTGTAGCCTTCATAGAATGCCGCGAGTTTTTCTTCGTCACTGCCTTGGCTGGCGAGCCGCTTGAGCGTTTGGCTTTCCTCAGCATTGAGTTTTGCCAGACTACCAAGGCCCCATCGGAAAGTGACAAAACGGATCGATTGATGCAATTGTTTGCCTAACTGGGTCAGCGCCTCGGCCTCGGCGAGCTGCTCGGGATCGTATTTTGGAACCAAAGGCTCACCGCCGAAGGCCTCATCCAGATACTCGATGATCTCCATCGATTCCCGATAAAGCCGGCCATCGTGCACCAAAGCGGGTACGACGAGGTTGGGGTGGATATCGGCATAGGTCGCCGAGAGATGATCTTTCTTGATAAGCGACACGATCCGGCTTGTCCACGCGCCTTGCTCGCCCGCACAAGCTGTGGCGTCATCGGCATCGAATCGCACCTCCCGGCCGCGGCTTAAGCCCTTCTCTGCCAGTGCAAAACGCACTCGTTGCGCGCATGGCGCACCGTCGAAGTGGAATAAATGCACGCCTTCAAGCTTGCCAACCAGCACGCTTTTCGGATCCTTGATTAAAGCCATACGCTAACCCCCATCTATTACGTATCGTTTCGCATAAAAATACCTGAACGATTATTTTTATGCAAATCAGTAAATAAATAGAGAAAGCGCGATCCGCGACTTAATCGCCGTTTGGGAGATTCGAGATTGGATTAGCTTACGCTTAACGCTCGATGCAGCGACGTAAATCCAAAGTAAATGGCATATCCGGTGAGATATGAGGATCGCGGATCACGAACTCGCCGGCGGAGTGTCCGTGCTCGTCAAAGCGCGCGAGCCGCCGCGCTTCGGCGGCCCGCGCATTAACCGGAAAGTTCTCGAAAGGCCGCCCGCCGGGATGGGAGACGTGATAGCGACACCCACCGATTGGGCGAGCGAGATGACGGTCTACGATATCGAATACCAGATGGTCATCTTTACCAAGGCGGGGATGCATACTTGAGGGTGGCGCCCAGGCTTTGAAGCGCACGCCCGCGACGTAGTTCGCTTCCACTCCCGTTGGGTGCATGGGCAAGGGGTAACCGTTGCAGGTGATCGCGTAGCGCTCGGGAATGAAACCTTTCACTTCGACTTCCAGACGCTCTACCGATGAGTCGACGTAGCGCGCCGTAGCGCCAACTGCTGATTCTTCGCCCAAGACATGCCAAGGCTCCAGCGCGGTGCGTAAGCTCAGTTCGATGCCCTCGTGGGCGATGGTTCCAAAACTTGGGAAACGAAATTCATGGAACGGCTTGAACCACTCGACATCCATATCAACATCGTGTCGATTGAGATCGTCGATTACATCTTCAAAGTCGTGCCAAACGAACCAGGGCAGCATGAAACGATCATGGAGCTGCGTACCCCAGCGGATCAGCGGCCGCTCGATGGGGTGCTCCCAGCTACGCACGATCAACGATTGCATGAGGAGCTGCTGGGCCAGGCTCATTTGTTCGTGCGGTGGCATTTCGAAAGCACGAAACTCAACGAGCCCGCGCCGTCCCCCGGAATGATCCGGACTGTAGAGCTTATCAATGCAGAATTCTGCGCGATGCGTATTACCTGTAAGGTCAACCAAATGGTGGCGCAAGACCCGATCGATCAACCACGGCGGCACGTCCTGTTCGTCGCCGGGGATCTGAGCCAAGGCGGTCTCGAGTTCCTGCAGTGCGTCTTCACGACCCTCATCAACGCGCGGTGCCTGCGACGTTGGGCCAATGAACAGCCCCGAGAACAAATAGGATAACGACGGATGGTTTTGCCATAGCGTCAGCAGGCTTTTAAGGAGATGGGGGCGTCTTAGAAAAGGCGAATCGGCCGGGGTTCGGCCCCCGACCGTGATGTGGTTGCCGCCCCCGGTGCCGGTGTGGCGACCGTCAAGCATGAATTTTTCGGTGGTTAGGCGCGAGTGCCGTGCTTCGCGATAAAGGATTTCCGTGGTCTCTTTCATTTGCGACCAGGACGCAGCGGGGTGCACGTTCACCTCAATCACGCCGGGGTCAGGAGTGATTTGCAACATCGATAAACGCGGGTCCTCAGGCGGCCCATAACCTTCAATGATCACCGGTACGTCAAGTTCTCCAGCCGTGGTCTCTATCGCGTTGATTAACGCCACGTAAGATTCGAGCTGAGTGACCGGCGGCAGGAACACGTGCAACCGTTGGTCACGCACTTCCGTACACAGCGCGGTGCGAACCTCACCCGGCTGGCCGGCTAATTTTTGTTGCCGGCGCATTTGACCTTCCAATAAGCGTCCCTCTATCGCTTCTCGTGGTCGCAACGGCGCGCGCGGCGCCATCGGATCAACGGGAACTTCGGTGAGGTCGGTCTCGCTTTCCGGAATGCCGGACAAGGGCAGCCGCAGCCCCATCGGCGAATCGCCCGGCAGCAAAAACACGTGGCCGCGCTTCATCGGCCACTCGCCACTGCGCCACTGCTCCCGGACCGGGGCAAGCGGTAAGACAAAACCCGTCGGTTGCGTCAGTTCGCCGTCGAACAAGCGCCGCAAGCGAGCGCGCTCAAGCGGATCGAGTAGTTTGGCGTCGCTGGGATCAACGTTGGCTGGCAAGGTACCTTCTTTCCAAAGGTAGTACGCCGTGTCTTCAAACGCCGGCGTGATATGTTGGTCGTCGACACGAAGCAGCCGGGCGAGCTCGGTGACAAAGTCGCGGGCGGTCGCATGATCAGCCCCGGGTCCGCTGTGCTCGGTAATCCCGGCGAGGAGTTCCGGGTTGCGCCATAGCAACTCACCATCTTCTCGCCACAGTAAATTGAGCGCCCATCGCGGCAGCGGCTCACCGGGATACCATTTCCCAGAGGTATGTTGAATGAGACCCTGCGGCGCGAACACCGATTTGAGCCGCTCGGCCAGGCGCGCCGCCGCCGCGCGTTTATCGGCGCCGTCGGCATCCGTGTTCCACTCGGGCAGCTCAAAGTCATCGATGGAGACAAACGTAGGCTCACCGCCCATCGTCAAACGAACATCGCCAGCCTTGAGCCGTGAGTCGAGTCGCGCGCCCAGCTTTTCGATTCGGGCCCAGGCGTTGTCGTCATACGGTTTGGTAACCCGCGGATCTTCATGCAGGCGTTCCACCGAGTTGTCATAACTGAACTCGACCTCGGTCGGACCGGTGGCCCCTTCAATCGGCGATGCCTGCCGGTAATGCGGCGCCGCCGCCAAGGGAATGTGTCCTTCGGCAGCGAATAAGCCGGACGTCGGATCCAAACCCACCCAACCCGCGCCCGGCAAATAAACTTCAGTCCAAGCATGCAGATCGCTGAAATCGGCCGTCGGTCCAGAAGGACCGTCCAACGACTTTTGGTCAGCAACAAGCTGCACCAGGTAGCCCGAGACAAACCGGCTCGCGAGACCCAAAAGCCTGAAGATCTGCGTGAGCAGCCAGGCGCTATCGCGGCAGGAACCGCGCCCCATGGATAGGGTTTGCTCGCAACTTTGAACACCGGGCTCGAATCGCACCACGTAGTCGATGGCTTCCGCGAGCCGCTGATTCACCTCGACCAAGAAATCGATGGTCGCACGCGGCTCGCGTGAAATTGAGCGCACCCAGTCTTTGAGTAAGGGCCCGCGCTCATCGATCGCAAGATACGGTGCGAGGTCGCGACGTTGATCTGCACCATATTTGAACGGCGCATCCGTCGCAGACTCTTCTAGAAAGAAATCGAATGGATTGATCGCGACCATATTCGCGATGATTTCGACTTCGAATTTTAGCTTTCGTGCTTTCTCCGGAAACACCAAACGCGCGAGATAGTTGTTATAGGGATCTTGTTGCCAGTTGATGAAATGATCGTGCGGTTCGACCGCCAGCGAATACGCTTCGATGGGCGTGCGCGCATATGGTGCAGGACGCAACCGCAGGGTGTGCGGACTCATTTCGACGCGACGGTCGTACTGATATTCCGTAATATGTCGAATAGCTACTCGAATGCTCATTTAAACATTCCTCACAGCGATTGGATTCAACCGTCGCCAGGACGCCTTATCATCGGGCGCGCAATTGTATGAGATTTTCTTGGAAAAACTATTCATCTAAACCGTTTTACGACGAATTGATTGGAGTTGGTGGGCGGGCCCGCCCGGCGGCGCGCACGGTTGCCCAGCAGTTCCGGCGTCTTAATTGGGGTCAGATCCATGAGCGGCAGCAAGCGGCCGAACTTGCGATCAAAACGATGGGGATTACATTCACTGTTTACGCCGAAGGTCAAAATATCGATCGCGCCTGGCCGTATGACATCATTCCGCGCACCATCGATGCGAGCGATTGGGCGGTTGTCGAACGGGGCCTTGCACAGCGCCTCACAGCGCTGAATTGCTTTATTGACGATGTTTATAACGATCAGAAAGTGTTTCGCGACAAAATCGTGCCGCCGGAGCTGATCCTCGATTCGCCCAACTACCGCGCCGCTTGCCAAGGCATGAAACCTCGCTTCGGCACTTGGGCACACATTTGCGGCACCGATCTGATTCGCGATGACAATGGGCGTTTTTTCGTGCTCGAAGATAATCTCAGAGTACCCTCCGGTGTGTCTTATATGTTGGAAAACCGGAAAGTCACCAAACGCGTTTTTCCTGAATTGTTCGAATCGGAAAAAATGCGACCCATAGGGGAGTACACCTCCGCGTTGTTCGATACCCTCGCCTCACTGTCGCCACGCAACCAAGACTACCCGGAAGTCGTGGTGTTAACACCCGGAATTTACAACGCCGCCTACTTCGAGCATTCCTACCTCGCCCAACAAATGGGCGCCGAACTTGTCGAGGGCACCGATCTTTACGTGGCCGATGATGACTGCGTCTACATGCGCACCATAAGTGGGCCCGAGCGTGTCGACGTCATCTATCGCAGAGTCGACGATTTGTTCCTCGATCCGGAAACTTTTAATCCAGACTCGCAGCTCGGCGTACCGGGCTTAATCCGCGCATGGTTGAATGGCAACGTCGCGCTCGCCAACGCGCCTGGCGCGGGCGTCGCCGATGATAAAGCGGTGTACACCTACGTGCCCGATATCATCCGCTACTACCTGGGTGAGGATCCCATCATCCCCAACGTCGAAACCTACCGCTGCTCGGACAAATCAGATCGCGATCACGTTATTCAGCACCTCGACAAGCTGGTCGTGAAGCCGGCCAATGAATCGGGCGGCTACGGCATGTTGATGGGCCCCTCCGCGAGCGGGCGCGAACGGCAACGGTTCGCCAAACGGATCCGCGCCAATCCACGCAACTACGTCGCCCAACCCCTCATCTCACTCTCCACTTGCCCGACGCTTTGTGGTGATCACGTCGAACCGCGGCACGTCGATTTGCGCCCCTTTGTGCTGCACGGCGCGAATCATTATGTGACGCCTGGCGGGCTCACCCGCGTTGCTCTGCAAAAAGGCTCATTCATTGTGAACTCATCGCAGGGTGGCGGAAGTAAAGACACCTGGATTGTGGACGGCGAGTAAACTCAATCATGCTCTCTAGAGTCGCCGAGCGTATTTATTGGTTGGGGCGCTACCTCGAGCGCGTCGAAAGCACATCCCGGCTGATTAGCGTTTACAGCAATGTCTTACTCGACTTGCCGCAACCGGCCAAACTGGTCTGGCAATCGTTACTGGCGATCAACGGCGACGAACAAAACTTCGCCCAGCGGTTCAGCAATACGCCCAAGCTCAACATTAGGCGGAATATTCCTGAAGGGGCAACAGTGGTACATTGCAAAGTATTCAGAGACAACATGGTGA
>JBCCEV010000037.1:0-28327 GCA_039030125.1 Pseudomonadota bacterium
CAACCACGCGATCACCCGGATCGCGAGAAGACATACGCACACCAAGGTCGTAAGCGTCGCGCTCCAAGCTCTGGAGCAGCGCATTTCCCGACCACCATGCGAGAAGAAAAAGGACGGAGATGGAAATTCCGACGAAGGCGTCAGACTTCCAAAAAGCCTCTTTCATGGGCCCTTAAATTCCCCTTTAGGAAGCTGCGTAGTTTACCTACAACGCCAGGGAAAAAGTAGCTCAACTGCTTGATTTGCGTATGTCTTCGCGGTTTTGCAACTACGGTGCCGTGCGCTTCGGTCGAGGCATTCAAAAAACCGGTTAGGAGCGGCTCCATAAGCCATGCTTCCAATGGCTAAGGCACACAAAGGAAAAATTCCTGCACTGCGTTCGCGGATTGCAAATATTATGCGGATTTGCAGGTGTTGCGCTCGTTAACTCTTTGATTAAACGAGGTATCCCGCGAGTTCACACCGATTTCCCAGCGGTTTTGCCCAGGCTGCGATTTCGACTATAAAACCAACGTCGTGACACGGATGTCATGGTCTTTGCGGTCATGGAGTGACCCGCGGAGCTCAAGGACAGAGCTCAAGCGTCCGGTACTGGCAAGGAAGCGGGTATCGGGCGCTAATCTCTGCTTAGCGCTCCAAATGTTCCAGTTTCCCTTCTACGCCTTTCCACTCCTCGGCATCGTCAGGGGGATCTTTCATTTCGCTGATCACCGGCCAATCGGCCGCTAACTCCGCGTTAAGCTGCTGGAATTGTTGTTCGTCGTCGGTCAGATCATCTTCTGACTTAATGGCTTCCGCCGGGCATTCCGGTTCGCACAAGGTGCAGTCGATGCATTCGTCAGGGTCGATGACGAGCATATTGGGCCCTTCATGGAAGCAATCCACCGGGCAAACTTCAACACAATCGGTGAATTTACATTTGATGCAGTTTTCTACAACGACGAAGGCCATAAACGTTTAGGAGGTAGTGGAGACTCGAGCGCGAATTATACCCGACCGGTGCAACGGGCCTCTAGCAGGGCTCAATCGTCGATCATCGACTTTAACTTATAGAGCGTTTTTAAAGCATCGTGTGGGCTTAATGAATCCGGATCTAACATCTCCAGAGCGCCGACGATCGGGTGCTCTTCATTGAATAGCGATGCTTGTGGTGTTGCAGTTATCTGCTCGCGGCCGCGTTCTAATTCGTGCAGCAATGACCGCGCGCGTCCAACCGTTTCAATTGGTAAACCGGCGAGACGCGCTACCGATATTCCGAAACTGCGATCGGCAGGACCGTCGCTGACCGTGTGTAAAAAAGCCACCGAATCGCCGTGTTCGATGGCATCAACTTTGACATTGGCGACGGTCGGTATCCGTTCCGCGAGCGCCGTGAGTTCAAAATAATGGGTCGCAAACAATGTGAAACTCTGTCTTTCATTAGCCAATACCTCTGCGCACGCCCATGCTATGGCCATGCCATCAAACGTGCTCGTGCCCCGACCAATTTCGTCTATTAACACAAGGCTCTGCGAGGTCGCGCTATTGAGAATATTTGCCATTTCAACCATTTCGACCATGAAGGTACTTTGGCCACTGGCGAGGTGGTCGCTGGCACCGATCCGTGAATAAATCGCGTCGAGAGGTCCGAAGCAGGCGCGCTCGGCTGGTACAAATGACCCGATGTGTGCCATCGCGACTATCGTCGCGGCCTGTCGCATATAGGTCGATTTACCGCCCATGTTTGGCCCGGTCACCACAAGTTGCTTGCGCGTGTCGTTGAGCTCCAGATCGTTTGGTATGAACGTTTCCGGGCGCTGATATTCGATGAGCGGATGGCGCCCGGCTTTGATGTCGATGCCTTCGACATTGGATAACTCTGGCATCACCATTTGCCATTCATCCGCACGAGCAGCAAACGCCTGAAGAACATCTAACTCAGCGAGCGCCCGACCAGTCCGGTGTAGTTCGCCAACGATCCCAAGCAGGCTTATTAGGAGTTCGTCGTAAAGGTCTCGTTCGCGGCGCAGCGCTTTGTCTTTAGCGTTGAGGACCTTGGTCTCGAACTCCTTCAATTCGCCAGTGATGTAGCGCTCAGCGTTTTTTAAGGTTTGGCGACGTGTGTAATCGGGAGGAATTTCGGCGCTCTGGCTGCGGCTGATCTCGATGTAGTAACCGTGGACGCGATTGAAACCAACTTTGAGATTTTTTATTCCTGTTCGTTGCTGCTCGCGCACCTCCAGGTCCAGCAGGTAGGAGGTCGCGTCAGAAGAGATTTCCCGAAGTTCATCCAAGCTTTCGTCATAACCGACAGCAATGACACCGCCCTCGCGGACGTTGGGCGCCGGTATTTCCGCGATTGCGCGGGCAAGCAGCGCGTGGCTTTCGGTGAAGTCGGTAATTTCTGCCGCGAGCGCTGAAAGTCGCGGGCTATCGATCGTCCCTAGCGTGCTTTTAAGACTTGGCAGCGCCCCTAAGGCTTCGCGCAAACGCACTAGGTCTCTGGATCTGGCGCTCTGCATTGCGATCCTTGAGCCTATGCGTTCGATATCACCGATCGGTTTGAGGTGTTCGCGCACCGATTGTGTATGTCCACCTAGCAGCAAAGCGGAGACCGCCTGATAACGCGCCCGCAGCACCCCGTGATCGCGAAGCGGCTCTCTTAACCAGCGGCGTAATAGCCGATGACCCATTGATCCGGCGCAAACATCGAGGATATCCGCGAGTGTTTTATCGCCGCTCGGGTCGTTAACTAGACTTAAGTGCGAGGCAGTCGCAGGATCGATCTTGATCACCGCGTCTTGCGAGGCTGATTCAAGGCGAGTTAATTGCGGCAGCTCACCTCCCTGGGTTCGACGGCAATAGCTGAGCAGTGCACCGGCGGCTCGTAATCCCGCGCTTGTATCAGCGCAACCAAAAACCGCTAAGGTTGGGACTTGAAAGTGTTCCTGCAAAGATCGGGTCGCGGCCGCTAGGTCAAAGTGCCATGCTTCCAGTGGCGTCACCGCACCCGTGAACCCAGATTCGGGAAAGGAGTCGTTCTCCGGAACAATCAGTTCGGCAGGTTCGTGGATTGCCAACTCCGCGAGTAGCGTTTGCTCGTCCGCTGGTTCGCTGATCACAAAACGTCCAGCGCCAAGATCGATCCAGGCGAAACCATGCTGTCTCGGGTCACGCCATATCGCCGCGACAATAGTATCTTTTTGATCATCGAGGAGGGCGTCATCGGTGACGGTGCCGGGCGTCACAATCCGGGTGACCTTGCGCGCTACCGGGCCCTTGCTGGCTTGTGGGTCACCAATTTGTTCACAAATTACCGCCGATTCACCGAGCTTAACCAACCGCGCCAAGTAGTTTTCGACCGCATGAAAAGGCACGCCAGCCATTGGGATCGGTTGCCCGGCGCTGCTGCCGCGGTGTGTCAGCGTTAGATCCAGGAGTTCAGCGGCGCGTGCTGCATCGTCATAAAAAAGTTCGTAGAAATCTCCCATTCGATAGAAAAGCAGCGTATCGGGGTGCTCGCCTTTGATCCCCAAATACTGCCTCATCATTGGGGTATGTCCGTCTTTTTTATTCATCGATGGCTATTGCGATACGCCTTGGACCAGGGCAAAACCGGGTGAGGCTGAGTTTAACAACCTTGGGGCCTTTGAAAATCCCAGAATTTCTCGCAAAATCTCGCGCCTTGGGCACAAGGAAACCGATTTGATGACTTTAGAAACTCAGAAAGAAACGCGCGGCTTCGAATCCGAAGTCAAACAATTGCTCGATTTGGTCATCAACTCGCTCTATAGCAATCGCGAAATCTTCTTGCGTGAGCTTATTTCGAATGCGAGTGATGCGATTGGCAAACTGCGTTTTGCGGCATTGTCCGATGACTCCCTCTATGAGTCAGAAAGCGACATGTTAATCACGCTCGACTACAGCAATGAACACAACACAATTACAGTGTGTGACAACGGGATCGGCTTATCTCGAGACGAGGCGGTTGAAAATCTAGGCACGATTGCGCGTTCCGGAACGAAGGAGTTCTTTGGATCGCTAACCGGGGATCAGCGCAAAGATTCCGAATTAATCGGTCAGTTTGGGGTTGGGTTTTATGCCGCGTTTATCGTAGCCGACCGCGTGGTCGTGACCTCGCGCAAAGCAGGCTTGGCCAAGACCGAAGGTGTGCGTTGGGAGTCTATCGGTGACGGTGAATTCTCGATCGAGACCGTGGAGCGCGCCAAACGGGGCACGGAGGTGATTCTGCATCTCAAGGACGACGCCAAGGAATTTGCTAACGGGTTTCAGCTACGCGAGTTGTGCAAGCGCTACTCTGATCACATTTCTATCCCGATCCAGATGCCTAAGGAGGGCGAGGACGAGGAAGGCGTCGAAACCATTAACGCGGCTACAGCGTTGTGGTTGCGCAACAAATCAGATATCTCTGACGAGGAGTACCAAGAGTTCTATAAGGGTCTCAGTTACGACTTCACCGAGCCCATGAGCTGGGTGCATTCCCATGTCGAAGGAAAACACGAATACACGAGTCTGTTCTACATTCCCGGGGCTGCACCATTCGATCTTTGGGATAACGAACGCAATCGCGGGATAAAGCTATATGTCCAGCGGATTTTCATCATGGAAGAGAGTGAGCAAATCTTGCCGCGCTATCTGCGTTTTGTGCGCGGCGTTATCGATACCAATGATCTGCCGCTTAATGTTTCTAGGGAATTGTTGCAAAGAAACAAAGTTATCGACGCGATCCGTGCGGGATCGATCAAAAAGGTCTTGGGCGCAATCGAAAGGATCGCCAAGAGTGACGATTACGCCAAGTTTTGGAGTGAGTTTGGACGAGTTCTAAAAGAAGGCGTTATCGAGGATTTCGATAATCGAGATCGCGTCGCGAAACTATTACGGTTTTCATCGACGCGTGATTCCCTACCGGATGCTGACGTCTCGCTGGAGGAGTACATCAGCAGAAAAAAGGAGGATCAGGAGAACATTTATTTCATCGTCGCCGATGGCTTTGGCGCCGCGAAAAACAGCCCTCATTTGGAAGCGTTCAGGAAAGCAGATATTGAAGTGCTGCTGCTACATGAACCGGTTGATGAGTGGTTGGTTTCACATTTAACCGAGTTTGAAGGCATGGCTCTTAAGTCGGCGGCGCACGGTGACTTGCAGGAGTTGGGTTCGGAGCAGGAGGAACAGACCAACGATGCCGAGGACGATAAGCTTGTAGAGCGCATCAAGAACGCTCTGGAAAATATGGTCGCGGATGTGCGCGTAAGCCGCCGATTGACTGATTCTCCGGCGTGTCTTGTGTCTGGAGATAATCAAATGAGCGCTAATCTCGAGCGGATCCTCAAGGCCACGGGGCAGGAAGTTCCTGATTCGAAACGAACGCTTGAGGTCAATCGAGAGCACCCAATGCTGCAATGCATGGACCACTTCCAAGATGAAGATGAGTTCGCCACGTGGGCAAGCTTGTTATTCGAGCAATCGGTCCTGGCGGAAGGTGGGCGCCTCGAAGATCCCGCAGGGTTTGTGAAGCGTATGAACGACGCGTTGCTCAAAATGGCTTCAGGTTAAGCGCCATTTCAACCGTTCGCGAACTGCTTGCTGAGGTCGAGTCGGAGCTTACCGCAGCCAATGTGTTTTTCGGCCACGGTACTGATAACGCGGCAAGCGAGGCGCTGGCGCTCGTTTTAGGGGTCCTTGGCTGGCCGTTCGAAGTTTCGGATGCCAGGCTGGACAGCCCGGTTGAACGCAATGCTGAAAAGAGGGTTAAAGCGCTCGCGCGGCGTCGAATCGAAGACAGGATTCCGCTCGCTTATCTGTTGAACAAAGCGTGGTTTGCCGGACACGAATTCTACGTCGATGAACGCGTGTTGATACCGCGTTCGCCGTTCGCGGAATTGATCGAGGCACGATTCTCACCCTGGATGATTAGCGAACCTCATCAAATTCTAGAGGTTGGCACCGGCTCGGGCTGCATTGCCATGGCGCTGGCTTTGGCCTTCGATAATGCGTCTGTGGTGGCAACGGATATTTCACCGGCGGCGCTCGAAGTCGCGATGGTTAATCGTGACCGCCTTGCGCTTGAAGATCGCGTTGAGTTGCTAAAGGCTGATGTTTTTCCAGACGACGAGCGGCGTTTTGATTTAATTGTCAGCAATCCACCCTATGTGCCGCGGGCGCGCTTATCCGAGTTGCCGGCCGAGTACAGCAGCGAGCCCGAATGCGGATTGGTTGCCGGCGACGATGGCTTGAGTATCGTGGAGCGCTTGTTGGATGGCGCGCACTCGCGCTTAACAAAGCACGGGTTGCTAGCTGTCGAGGTTGGTGAAAGCGCCACACGTTTGCAGGAAGCGTATCCTAATTCCACCTTCACTTGGTTAGAGTTTGAGTTCGGTGGCGAGGGTGTTTTTCTGGCAACGCATGAGGAACTTATCGCGGCGATGAGCCCAAGTCCTTAGAATAGCGACGATGTCTGGTAACACGTTTGGAAAATTGTTCACCTTAACCTCGGCCGGCGAAAGCCACGGCGCAGGTTATCTCGCTATTGTTGATGGCTGTCCGCCCGGGTTAGCAATCTCGGAAGGCGACCTACAGATTGACCTTGACCGGAGGAAACCTGGCAAATCGCGTCACACAACGCAGCGGCGGGAGGATGATTCGGTACGGATCCTCTCCGGCGTTTTCGAAGGTAAGACGACCGGCACGCCGATTGGTTTGATGATTGAGAACACCGATCAAAAATCCAAGGATTATTCCAAGATCAAAGACAAATTCAGACCGGGCCACGCCGATTATGCTTACCTGCAAAAGTACGGGGTTCGCGATTACCGGGGCGGTGGGCGTGCCTCCGCGCGAGAAACCTGCATGCGTGTTGCCGCTGGCGCCATTGCCAAAAAGTATTTAGCCGAGAATTTCGGCACCAAGATTCGTGCTTATTTGGCGCAGCTAGGTCCAATCGCATTGGGTTTTGAGAGCTGGGCAGGTGTTGACGACAATCCTTTCTTTTGCGCCGATCCAGCGGCCCTCGGATACCTTGAAGACTATATGGATAGCTTACGTAAGGAGGGCGATTCCATTGGCGCCCGGATCAACGTCGTCGCCGAACCACTGCCGCCCGGTTGGGGGGAGCCGATATTTGACCGCCTCGATGCGGATTTAGCGAAAGCGCTCATGAGCATCAACGCGGTCCGCGCGGTCGAGCTTGGCGATGGATTCGATGTTGTTGAACAGAAGGGCACCGAGCACCGCGATGAAATGACCGCTGCCGGTTTTCTGAGTAATCATGCGGGTGGCACGCTTGGCGGTATCTCCTCCGGGCAGCCGCTGGTTGCGAGCGTCGCGCTTAAGCCCACTTCATCAATCCGTTTGACTGGCCGCACCGTCGATACTTCAGGTCAAGAAACAGAAATCGCGACCCATGGTCGTCACGATCCCTGCGTCGGGATCCGCGCGGCGCCCATTGTCGAGGCGATGACGGCATTAGTGTTGGCCGATCATGCGTTACGGCAACGTGCGCAAAATGGCAATGTCAAACCAACCACGCCGAGAATTACCGCGCACGCGGAGTAATTTGGTGCTGCAGTGGGGCTAGCACAATCGGCACAGCGTTTGGTCTCGCTGGCGCCGAAGTCCCTCGCTGAGCTCGCGGAGTGCGTCTGCATAGGTCACCAGTAACGCAAAAAAAAGCCCGCTACAGCGGGCTTTTCCTCAATCGCGGGGGCGCTTAATACACTTTCAGAATTGCTCCGTCAGCCTCGCCCTCAATGTAATCTTCGAAGCCGTCGCCCGGCGGATCGCCGTCATAGATTAGGAATTCGCGCTGTTGCCGATAGGCTTCGCGCACGAACGTGTACGGATCGAGCGCTGCCTGATCACGGATCGCCGAAGCTTCCAGAAGGTTGGCCCGGGTGTTGATTGCGTTCATCGCGCCGAGGGGTACGGTGATGATCGGCGTCAAATACGTTAATGGATTAAGCAACGTCCCCATCACGGGTGAACCGACATCGCGATAGGAGCTCGGCCCCATGAACGGCAGAACGAGATACGCGCCCTCGCCAGCCCCCCATTTGCCAAAGGTTTGCCCGAGGTCTTCGTTATGTTCCTCCAGGCCGAGGCTCGTTGCCGGGTCAAAAAGTCCGCCGATGCCAACGGTGCTGTTGACCACAAAACGGCCCGTGTCCGAGGCAAAATCGTTGAGCTTTCCTTGCAGCAGATCGTTGGCGATGACGTTGATGTAATTGACGTTATCGAAGAAATTCGTGACCCCGTCTCGGACCGGATCAGGTGTCACTTTGACATACCCTTCCGCGAGCGGCTCAAAAAAGTTCCTGTCCAACTTGTCGTTGAAGTTGTAGAAGCTACGGTTAAGATTTTCGTGAGGATCGCTTGGATCGCTGCTTTGATTAGACGCGCAGCCGGCGAGCGCCAAGCCTAGCAACACGGCCAAAACCTTGGGATTTTTGCCCATTTTATTTATCCGTTCCGTGCGTGATGGTGAGTTGTTATGTTGTAAATAGTGCCATAAATGTTGCGCTTTCGCATTAGTGTCAGAACGCGCAAAATGCCTAATTGGCCACGTTTTGCAGCCCACGTACTTTTTCGTCCAGTAGACTCAAAAGCGTGCCAAATCCACTACTTTTGATAACGGCCGCATACTCGGCTCGCTTTAGCGAGAGATCGGATATGCCCTGGGCTATCACGTTGACGATCCGCCAGCCGCTGTCGCTTTTACGCAACATATAGTTGAATGGGATTTTCGTGCCGTCGCTGGCTACCAAATGCGTTTTGACGATTTGCCCGCGCCGCGCTTCGGTGGAACTAACGGTTTCAAAGTGTTGGCCCGCAAAGCTGTCGAAATTCGACGCGTAGGTTGACGTGCTCAGTGCGGCAAAGGTCCGTAAAAACTGATCTTTCTGTTCCTCGCTCGCTTCTTTCCAAGCGGCGCCGGTTACGATCCGAGCGATGGTTTCAAAATCAAAGGAATCGCTCAATACAGGTTCCAGCAAGGCGACTCGCCCATCGAATCCTAGACGCTCGGCGCCGCTCATCGCCTCGATCAGCGCCGCGTGCAGCCGTTCGACCACCGCGGCCGGGCTGGCTTCCTCTGGAGTCTCGGATTGCGCGAGCGCCACGCCAGCGGCGAGCAAGAGCGAGAGGCCGATGCCGGCGGTCTTAAAGAGCTTATTCATATTCATAGGTGTGAAGAGTCAATAATGATTGCTAAGTTCAATGCGTTTTCCGGGCAAGAATCTATTCTGTGGAATAGCTCCGGGCTTTCCATCGTGAGCGTTCGCCGCGCCAGTAGCGCCATGCCGAAGTCCAGGTCATAGCTAGGAACAAGGTTCCCGCCAGAGGTAGGGTAAACGTCCAAAACGCGGGGAGGCGATAATACTTAATCACAGGCCAGTAAGATGCAAAGCAAAGCGCGAGAGCGAGTAGGGCGATGTACCGCAGTGCGGCCCCGCCCCCCAACAGCGCGGCGATTGGGACCCAAAAACTCACCGTCATCAGCGCGGTGCAAACCAGTAGCAGCATCGTTGAATAATGGAGTTGCGTGTAGGCGGTTCGTGCGACCATGTCCCAGATCTCTGACAACGCGGAGTAGCCGCGCACTGCCACTGCGCCGTCGGTGAGCCCAAGCCAGATCGTGCCACCATTCTCTTTAACGTACTTTGCAAGCGTGCAGTCATCGATGATCGCATCATGTAAAGCACTAAAGCCGCCGATATCGTTGAGCGCTTTGCGTTGGATCAAAATGCACCCGCCCGCGGCCGCGGCCAGCCGGCTTCGGTTGCTGTTGGCCAGCGCAAACGGATAGATCAGTTTGAAAAAGTAAACGAAAGCGGGGATCAGTAATCGCTCCCAAAAGCTCAGCATACTGAGGTTCGCCATCAGCGAAACCATCGTTAGGTTCAAGTCTTCCATGTGATCGTGCAGCGCCTTAAGCATGCCTGGTTTGAGCTCAATGTCCGCGTCGAGGAGCAGGATCTTGTCGGTTTCCGCATGCGCCAATCCTTGTTGCAGCGCCCACAATTTACCGCTCCACCCCGGTGGCGGTGTCGTACCCGTGATGATTGTGAGGTTGTCGAGATCGAGCGCGTTCGCTAAACCCGCTGTGCCGTCGTCACTTTGATCATCGACGAGGATAATTCGCGCCAGCGAGCCTTGCGCCGCGACGCCTAGAAGCACGGTTTGTATCGATTCAGCTTCGTTGCGGGCAGGGGATAGAACGGTAACGTCTGGGTACGCTTGCGGTGCCGCGCTGGCGGTCGCAGAAAGGCGCTCGCGGGTGCTGTAGGGGCGCCAGGGCAGCGCCAGCAGGCCAGCCCACATTAGACCCGCAAGCGGCGTGAGGATTTCAAGCACAGAGGCGCCTACCGCACGGAAGCCTAGGCGGCGCGTTTAGGCGACCTGTTTTTTCTCCGCCTCTGATTCTTGTTTGATACTAACGACCAAGCGGGGCTTGCTCTGGACGTTATCGGCGTACTCGAACGGAACCTCCGGCGCCATTTCGCCTTCGGTGTTGGGACCGCGCAAAAATACCTTCAAAGCCTTTAAGGGATGTCTGAAGGTATCATCGACCGCCGTGGCCTCGTAGCCGGAATGGACCATGCAGTCATCGCACTTGGGATTTTTGCCGGTGCCGTAACTGTCCCAATCGGTGTCTTCCATTAACGATTTGAAGCTTTGGGCGTAACCTTCGCCAACCAGCAGGTAGCAGGGCTTTTGCCAGCCAAATACGTTGCGGGTCGGGTTGCCCCAGGGTGTGCACTCGTAAGTTTGATTACCTGCCAGGAAGTCTAGGTAGAGTGATGACTGGTTGAAATGCCAATCCTTCCCTTTGGCAAGCTTGAATAGATTTCGGAACAGCTGCTTGCTGCCCTTACGCTTGAGAAAGACGTCTTGTCGGGGCGCGCGTTCATACGAGTAGCCGGGGGAAATCGTAACCCCCTCAACGCCCAACGCCATCATGTCGTCCATGAATTCACCGACTTCCTCAGCGGACTCCCCTTGGAAAAGCGTGCAATTCACGGTGACGCGAAAGCCGCGTCCTAACGCTTTCTTAATGACGGCCAGGCACTTGTCGTAGACGCCTTCACGGCACACCGATGCATCGTGTCGATCTTCTTTGCCGTCGAGATGAATGGAAAAGGTGAGGTAGGGCGAGGGCTCGTAGTCGTCCATCCGTTTGTCGAGCAACAGTCCATTGGTGCACAAATAAACAAATTTCTTGCGCTCGATAAAGCCGCGAACGATCTGCGGCATTTCTTTGTGAATGAGTGGTTCGCCACCCGCGATCGAGACGACTGGCGCGCCGCAATCCTCGATGGCCTCCATGCAATCAGCGTAGCTCAGACGCTTGTTGAGAATTTCATCGGGATAATCGATTTTTCCGCAGCCGGCACACGCCAAGTTGCAGCGGAACAACGGCTCCAGCATCAACACCAAAGGGTAGCGTTGCTTGCCCCGTATTTTTTGTCCCAGGATGTAACTGCCCACACGATATTGTTGGATCAGCGGTACGCCCATGCTTTGCCCTCTGCGGGATAAATTCTTAGAAGTATCAACGCATTGCGTTGATATACGGAGTAGGGAGTAACCATACTGTAATGGGGCATGAAAGTACAGTGGGCCGCCGGCTCTCAAATGTCTCGCTTTGTTGCGAATTGCCTCCTTGGCAAACGATAATGTGGTGTTTATCTCAATGAGTTTACGATCACCTCGACGATGAGCAATTCCACGCGCTACCCCCTGCTAGACCAAATTGATGTGCCCGCCGACCTCCGGGCGTTGCCGGAATCCGAGCTGGAGCAAGTTTGTACCGAAGTTCGGGAGTTTTTGCTCGAGTCGGTGAGCCGGAGCGGGGGGCATTTTGCGGCTGGATTAGGCTCGGTGGAGCTAACGGTCGCGCTCCATTATCTTTTCGACACCCCTCAGGACCGGATTGTCTGGGATGTCGGTCACCAAGCCTACCCGCACAAGATCCTTACCGGTCGTAAGGAGCGCTTGCACACGATTCGCCAGTGGCAAGGGTTGGCACCATTCCCCAAACGCGATGAGAGCGATTTCGATACTTTCGGCGTGGGGCATTCCAGCACATCGATTTCGGCGGCTCTTGGAATGGCAATCGCCGCCCAGCAAACCGGCTCCGGCCGCCGTGCGGTCGCCGTCATTGGCGATGGCGCGATGACCGCGGGGCTGGCATTCGAGGCCCTCAATCACGCCGGCGATATCGGTGCCAACATGCTGGTCATCCTCAACGACAACAACATGTCAATTTCGCCAAACGTCGGTGCCTTATCGAATCGATTCGCCCAAATCCTGTCGGGCAAGCTTTATGCGACAGTGAAGGAGCAAGGAAAGAAAGTACTATCGCAAATGCCACCGATGTGGGAACTCGCGCGTCGCGCCGAGGAACACGTCAAGGGCTTGATTGTTCCGGGAACTTTATTCGAAGAGTTCGGTTTCAACTATATCGGACCGATCGACGGGCACGACATCAAGGCCGTCGTTCAGACCCTTAGGAACGTCAACGAACTTGCCGGGCCGCAGTTTCTCCACGTGATCACCCAGAAAGGTAAGGGCTACGCACCGGCTGAAGCGGATCCGGTCAAATATCACGGCGTCACACCGTTCGATCCTAAAGTTGGAATTTTACCGTCTAAGAAAGCGAGCAAACCGACCTACAGTAAAATTTTTGGCGAGTGGGTTTGCGATATGGCCGAGGACGATAAGCGCTTGGTTGCGATCACCCCGGCCATGCGGGAGGGCTCGGACTTGGTGCGCTTTCAAAAAGAGCATCCCGATCGCTATTACGACGTGGCAATCGCAGAGCAGCACGCCGTAGCGGTTGCAGCAGGGATGGCTTGCGACGGTTTGAAGCCAGTCGTCGCCATCTATTCGACGTTTCTCCAACGCGGCTATGACCAAGTGATTCACGATGTCGTGAATCAGCAATTGCCGGTTTTGTTTGCGCTTGACCGCGCGGGCTTGGTGGGTGCGGACGGACCGACGCATAACGGCTCCTACGATATTTCATTCCTGCGGTGCCTGCCCAATATTGTGGTGATGGCGCCCGCCGACGAAGATGAGTGCCGCCAAATGCTCTATACCGGTTATTGTCTCGACCAACCGGCGGCAGTTCGCTACCCGCGAGGGACAGGGCCGGGCGTCGAACCACAGCGCGAGATGCGGGCCTTGCCGGTGGGTAAAGCGGAGACGCGTCGCGAGGGTAAAGGTATTGCTATCTTGGCGTTTGGCGCAATGGTCGCGCCGTGCACGGCGGTCGCGGAACGTCTGAACGCTTCGCTCGTCAATATGCGCTTTGTTAAACCTTTGGACGTCGAAAAGATCCTCGCAATGGCGGCATCGCATGATCTTTTGGTTACCGTCGAGGAAAACGTCATCGCCGGCGGTGCCGGCAGCGCGGTGGCCGAAGTTTTGGGCGAAGCCGGGGTGACGACGGTGATCGCAAATTACGGCTTACCCGATCGACTTATTCAGCATGGTTCGCGCGACGATATGTTACGCGATGCTGGACTTACCGAGGAAGGTATTGAGACCTTCATCAACGAACGTGTCGCTCGCATGGGCGGCGCGGGTGTCGCGAAGACGGCCTAAGCTAACTGGCCAATAATTTTTCGAGCGCGTGGCTGAGCCGTTCAATTGCGGCGGGTGGAATTTCGCCCATGGTGGAGATCCGAAATATCTTATCGGCGAAATTTCCCTGTCCCGCGTAGATCACAAATCCTTCCTTTTTGAGCCCGTCGTGTAGGGCGTCGTAACTACAGTGATCTGGAACGATGAAACTCTGCAGAACGCAAGACGAGACGCCGTCTTCAAGCAGCGGCGTGACGCCGATAGCTTGCAGTTTTTCGCGAACGTTGCCAAGGCGTTCCTCATAGAGCCTTTTGCGCGCGGGTTGACCACCCATTGCTTTGAGCTCCACTAACGCGGCATCTAATGCGTAAAAAGTTTGCACGGAGGGCGTAAACGGCGTACCGCTGAGGTCTTGCTTGACGAGGTAATCTTGCAGCGCCAAATAAACTGATCTCGACGAACCGTTTGCGACCGCCTGCCGCCTTGCAATGACGAAGGCAGGTCCCGGGACTCCGTGCAGGCATTTGTTCGCGGTTGCGGCGCACCCATCGAGGGGCCAGCCATTGAAGTCAATGTCCTCCGCTCCGAAGCTGCTGACGCCATCCAACAAGATCCGAACGCCGAATCGTTCACAGATCTCTGCGATTGGCGCAAGGTCGTTAAGCCGCCCGGTCGTCGTTTCGTGGTGGACAATGGCAACATGACTAATTTCAGGGTTGGCTTTTAGAGCGCTCTCTATTGCAGCAAGCTCTGGTGCTTTCAACCATTCATTGTTCTGCACGTGCGTGGTGATCTGGGCACGTTTAGCCATACTCGCCATTCGTTCACCATAAACGCCGTTGGCTACCACTAGCAGCTCTTTGTTTTCGGGGATCAAACTGGTCACCATGGCTTCGACTGCCGCGGTACCAGAGCCGGTGAGAACGATAGCCGCCCACTGGTTTTGTAATCCATAGACGTCGATCAGATGCTGCCTTATGGAATTCTGAAGCACTGCAAATTCAGGTTCGCGGTGACAAAGGTCGTCGCCGTTCAGGGCCCCTCGAACTTGGTCGCTAAGCGTCACCGGACCTGGATTGAGCAGGATCATGGTTGATTACCCAAATGTTGCATTAATCGTTGGCGCACTTCTTTAGGGGTAATGTCCGGACGCGGCAGATTTTCTATCGTGCCCGCATCAATCTGAAAGTGAAGGAAATTAGCACCTTCGCATTGATCCCGAGTAATGAGCGCCTCAATAGCGTGGTCATCACAACCGCTATAGACATGTCGGTAGCCGCAAGCGCTGGCGATCTCTGCAAAATCGGTATCCCGCGACACCGTTGCCTGAGCGCCCGTTGAGTCGTGCACCTCATTGTCCAAAAGCAGATGAAAATAGTTGGAGTCTGCGTAAGCTCCTGCGGTGGCGAAGTTACCCAAGCGCATGAGGCCGGCGCCATCGCCATCGATGACTAAGACCTTTTTGTGCGGCTGGGTCATTGCCAGACCAAGGCCTAGCGAACTTGCGCAGCCCATCGAGCCAACCATGTAGAAGTGATTGGGCCGATCGCGAACGACAAATAACTCGCGTCCCGTGAACCCGGTTGTGGCGACGATGATCCAGTCTTCGTCGTTGGTGAGATCGACGACCTTTTCAAGTACCGCCATCCGCTTTAAGCGGTTCTTTTTATCGCCGGCGCAGCGAACCACGCCGCTGGCGCGGGCGCGCTCGGGCCGCGCCGGTTCATTGAGGGCGCTGCTTGCGCAGGCGCCTTTTTGCATCACCATGATGAAGGGCCGGTCGTTTTTGAAGCAGCCGGTGGCCCGCGAAAGTACAGTTGGGATGTCGTTGGGCTCGCTAGGAAAAGCTCCGTGCTCGATGCGCATGGTCTTGAGCAGTTGCGGGGTAATTTCCCCCATCAGTTCATGCTGCGGTTCGTCTTTCACGCCAGGCGCACCGCGATGTGTGCATATTGCGAGAACGGGGATACCAAAGGTGTCCACCAAGGAGGTGAGCGGACTTACCGCATTACCAAGGCCTGAGTTTTGCATCATTGCAACCGCGACCGCGCCACTGCCGAGATAATTGCCGCAGGCGATGGCAACGGCATCGCCTTCGTTGGCGGCTGACACATATTCGCATTTTGAACTGGAGATGACGCCATTGATAACGGGCGTTAAAAATGAACATGGGACGCCGGCGTAGCGGCTGATCCCATAGTCACGCGCGGCGCTGATAAACGCATCGGCTTCGATCATTTTTTATTTGCCGGCCGCGAATAATCCGGCACGCTCAAGGTCGGCGACAGAATTGATGTCCAACCAATGCCCGTGGATGTAAATGACGCGAATTGGATGTCCTGCACGCACCAATGTATTTAAGAGATCGGCCAATGAAGCCGAGTGAAATACTTGGCTCTCTTTCAGCGTCTCCATTCCGGCGTTGAGCCAAGTCAAACCGGCGCCGCGCACGCGCATCATCCCAATCCAACGGCCGTGCGGTTGCGCGCCCCCGTTAGGATCATCGGTGAGCTCTAAAAGCTCCGCATCCTGGCGCCACAAAGTTCGATCGTCGGATGAAGAACAAAAGGCAAAATCCGGGGCGCCAGTGATTTCCGTGTCTTGCCACTGGGAATCGACCGCGATCGTTATCTCGCTTTCTGATTCCAACAAACCGCGCAGAATGTAGCTTCGGAACAAAACATCACCATACATAATGACCATGTCTTGCGAAAACGATTGTGCCGCGGCATTGAGCGACGCGACTTCGCCGGTGTGTGCATAGTCGGCGTTGACGATGACCTCGACCCCTTCGACATCGATGGCGTCCGCGCGATATCCGGCAACGGCAGTAATGGAATGGATCCCTTGTTTGCGCAAGCGTTCCCGAGTTCTAGTAAGGAGGGGTTTGCCGTTGACGGGGACCATTACCTTTGGTCGTTCATCCGTAAAATCAGCGAGTTCATCGCCACGGCTCGCCGCTAGGATCACCGCGGTTCCGGCATCCCGTGACGCTGTGAAGTAGCGTCGCTCCGCGGCCGCAAGCTCGTCAGCGCCTTGTAGCCGAAAAATCTCATCAACCGTGGCGATGTCATCCTCCACGGCTACCAGTGAGCGTTCGGCGAAGATGCGGCCAGCGGTTTCCTGCATGGCGCCGATCGCGCTGCGTACCATGTGATTTGCCCAAATCACCAAAGCAATTTGAGCATTTTCGTAAACCGATACTGGTGTGCTGTAGTATTTCGTTGGCACGATCACCAAGGGCGCACGATTCGCCCACTCGTTGGCAAACTCGACGATCTGATCGGCTTTCGACAATTTGCTATGGATGAGGATCGCATCAGCACCGGCGCGGTGGTAGGCGTCGGCTCGTCGGATCGCTTCACTGACATCGCGCCCGGCGATCAGTGCTTCGACGCGGGCCACGATCACGAAATCGTCGTCTTGCTGGGAATCCTTGCCGGCTGCGATCTTGCCGCAGAATTCATCGATGTCGGCGAGTGGTTGCTCTTCGCCACGAATGAAGCTGTTGGTTTTTGGAAAAATCTTGTCTTCGATACAAACGCCGGCAACGTCACGTTGCTCAAGCTTTTGCACTAAGCGCCGCATATTATTGAAGTTGCCGTAACCGGTATCGCCATCAAGCAAGATCGGTATGGATGTCACATCCGACATGAATTCGACCATGTCCACGATCTGGGTCCAGCTAGCTTCGTTGTTATCGCGCACTCCGAATTGCGCCGATAACGCAAGCCCGCTCGCCCAAATCCCCGAGAACCCGGCCTCTTCAACGACCCGCGCGCTCAAACCGTTATGAGCTTCGAGAATAAACTCCAAGTTCTCGGAGTTCAGCATGGTCTTTAGCTGTTTCGCTTTAGACATCGGTGATTCGTTGGGTTTGGCGCTCATTGAATTCGGGGGAATACTTCGTTTTTCGCGCGTTCCACGTCTTCTGGAAAATCTATTTCGAGCCACGGCGCGCCGGACACATCGACGACATCAAAATTCTCGGGCGTCTCCAAGATCAGATCGCGTAGCACCTCTTCGTGCGGTTGAGTTTGACGATTTGTCCGTACATATTCGCCGCAGCGGGCGAATAGCGCTGTTGCCGTGCTGTGATTGAATTTAAAAAAACCCAGTGATTCGCCACAGGAAGTATAAGCGAGAGCGGGGTCGACATGTTTGCGAAACTCGACGATCTCGCGGTCCTGCAAGCAAATCTTGACGGGTTCGTCGCCGGGGGTGAAGTCGCGATCAATCAACAAGCAATTGGGTGGCGCGCCGGTTACCAGCGCCGTCAACACGCGATACGGATAGAGCACATCGGCGTCCATCAACAATACGCCTTCGTCATTGGTGATCGCGCTGCGGGTAGTCCACAGGCTGACGACGGAACCCAGCTCAAAGTCTGGGTTGTACACAATCGTGATCTCGATATCGCTAACGTCCTGCAAGGCGGCCTCAATGGATTCACGTTGATAGCCGACACAAACGGTGAGCTTGTTGATGCGGCATGTGCGTAACGCATCTAGATGCCTATCAAGTAATGTTTGGCCACCGAATTCGAGTAAACACTTGGGTTTACCGGTCACCTTAGAGAGGCGTTTGCCGACGCCGGCGGCGAGCAAGATTGCGTGCACTTGGTGTTACTTATCGTCGGGCGAAGACTTGTCGAAAACCGAAATAGGCAATCGCGTCTTTCATATTCGACACGAAACGCTTGAACGGTTGCATTGATGGGTCAGTAACGTATTCGAGGGTTAGCGCGATGCGCTTATCGCCTTCTTGAGCCGGGGTGATACGGTGATAAACATTGTCGCCGTTAAACAATACCAAGCTGCCAGGGGTTAGCTGAATGCTGCCACTGGTTGTTTCGCGCTTCGGATCGTCGCGAAAGAGCTCATATTCCAGGCGGCAGTGGGATTCGTCAATGAGTCCCACCAGAACCGTGTAGCGGGCGCCATTGTAATAGGAGGTGTCGTAGTGATAGCCGATGTGGTCCCCCGGTTCCGTATAGCAATACAGCGCGTAGGTATGAGGATCACTGGGTGGGCATGACTTCAGCTCTGCTTCGGTGATTGCCCCCAAAAACTCGATGAACGTCGAGTTACCGTAAAACGCCTCGAACGCGGGGGCATATCGATCCAAATAATACCGACTCACGCTGCCACCTTTCTTATGCCCAGGGATAAAACTACGATGGATGAGCGGCATCAAATCATCGATTTTCTGGGTTAGTTCGGCAAGGATGTCCTCGGTCAGGAATTTCTCGATGAAGATAAATTCGTTCTGCGCTAGATAACTAGCTCGCAACGCCGCAACGTCGAGGCTTGCGAGGCGATCAGGAAAAGCGTTCGACATGAATTGCTGAAGAAATGTAGCTTGCACGGTAGTTGGATAACCACGTAGTGTAGCGCGGCTTGGCGCTCGAATCCTGTGAATAGACTGTTTCAAATATTGCTGCTGGGCGTCGGTCTTACGCTTTTTGCATTGATTTTGGGTGAATCCGACCTCGATGCGCTGTCACGCTCGCTGGGGCGCATCGGCGTCACGGGTTTTGCTGCGGTGCTGTTGGTGTTTGCGCTTTATTTCGCCGCTGATGCGCTGAGTTGGCATGTCACGCTGTTGACGGCGCCGCTCACCGCGCGTTGGGCTTGGATCATGTTGCGAGTGCGTTTGATTGGCGAGGTCTACAACAACATCACGCCCACGGCATCATTAGGTGGTGAGCCGATCAAAGCACTGATTCTGAAAACAGAGCACAACATTGCGCTCAGTGCGTCGGGCGCCTCGTTAGTCATCGCAAAAACCACGAGCATGATGACCCTGGTGTTATTCGTGCTCCCAGGATTCTATTTCTTGTCGCTTAACGCCGAGATCGCCGAGCGTTATACCGGCGCGCTAAGTTTGAGTTTGGTCGGCTTGGTGGTCATTGTTACGTTGTTTTTCCTAACCCAGTGGTTGCGGCTTTCAAGCCGGATCACGGTGCTGCTCGGCGGCGAGGGGAGCGCCGGGCGCCTTGCGCGGTTTGTCGCGGGAGTCGAGAGCGTTGATAGGGCGTTTATTGAGTTCTACGGCGCCCATCCGGCCCGCCTGTTCGCCTCTGTGGCGTTCGCGAGCCTGAATTGGGCGCTGGGCGCGTTGGAGCTCTACGTTATTCTCCATGTGGTAGGAGAACCCGTTAGCTTCGCGCAGGCTTGGGGTATCGAATGCGTTGTTCAATTGGTCCGCACGGCGACATTTTTTATACCGGCCGGGTTGGGAACCCAAGATGGCGCGATGTATCTGCTGACAAATCTTTTAACCGGGAATCCGGTCGCAGGCGTTGCGGGTGCCGTGGTTCGCAGGATCCGAGATCTCAGTTGGATCAGTGTTGGTTTGCTCGTCGTCGCTTTCAGCGCCGCTGCCTCACTGGGCCCTCAGGATAACTCTTAGCGAATTTACGCGCGGGCCTGAAACCAGTGGACCGCCTCCTCGATCGCGTTAACACCGGGTCGGGCGACATAGCCCAGCTCAGATTTTGCCCGCGACGAGTCGAAGAACATCTTTTTCGCTGCCATTCTCAGCCCATCGATCGTCGTCTGCGGCTCCGGACCATTAGTCAGCCGTGCCCATTCTTGCGCGATCACCGCAATCGGATAAAGCATCCGGCGCGGGAGTCGAACAACCGGCGGGCGGCGTCCGGCAAATCTTGCGACGGCATATAGAATCTCGCGCAATGTCATATCATCACCGCCGAGGATGTAACGACGACCGATTTGTCCTTTCTCGAATGCAAGTAAATGGCCTTTCGCGACATCATCAACATGCACGATGTTGAGACCCGTATCTACGTAGGCGGGGATACGTCCCCGCATGGCATCGAAGATGATCCGCCCGGTTGGTGTCGGTTTGACATCACGCGGCCCGATCGGCGTCGATGGGTTCACGATGACGGCGTTTAGCCCTGCCTCGCGCACCAAGCGGTCAACTTCCGCTTCGGCGAGGAACTTCGATCGTTTGTAATGCCCGACCATCGAATCGGCGGTTCCAATTGAGTCCTCACTAACGGCAATGCCCTGGTCGCTCGGTTTGAGCGTCGCGACGCTGCTGGTGTAGACGATCCGGGCGAGCTTTTGCTCCAAAGCAGCCTCCATCAGGTTTCGCGTACCGGTGACATTATTTTCGTAGAGTTCGTTTGGATCCGGTGTCCAAAGCCGATAATCCGCGGCGACGTGAAAGAGACTTTCGCAACCCAATAGTGCTTTGCTTAGGCTGGCCTTGTCCTTGAGATCACCCTCGTAAATCTCAATTGGCAGCGAGGCGACATTTTCGCGCGGGCTGCTAGAGCGCACCAACACCCGAACCTGATGTCCGTCATCCAGCAGTGCGTTGACCACGGCACTACCGACAAAACCGCTCGCCCCGGTTACCAAGCACTTCACGCTAATCTCCGTTTCGTGCGAACGAAATCCACCGCGACGACGAGGAGCGCGATCGGTGCGCCGACAGCCGCTGCGTATAAGAACATCTCAAGCCCATCGAAATAGGTGACCAACGGCATGAGATAGAGGATGTCTTCACTTTCAAATCCCCCAAGCGCCGGCTGCGCGGTCGCAGATTTACCGTGTGCCGCTTCCAACACTTGTCGGATCTGAAAAATTGCGGCGACCGCTGCCCCGGAAATTAAACCGTATAAAGCAGCATTGTCGAGCGCCCCAGCTAAGCCCCAGCCGATGCCGACGAACATCCCAACGGTGACGATCGCATCGGAGGCAAGGTCGAAATAGTGGCCGAATTTCGAGGTTTTGCCGCTCATCCGCGCGAGTTCGCCATCCGTGTGATCGATGAAATTCGAAGCGACCACCAACAACGCGCCCAAGTTCGGATGGGTCCCTAAAGAAAATGTCCACGCGCCGGCCAAACCGACGACAAGGCGCAGCAAGGTGAAGTGATTAGGGTGCAGGGCGCTATCGCAGAATGGACGAACCAGTATTGCCGCGCAGCGGGCGTCCCACGGTTTATTTCTAGCCACGAGGCGCACCTGTCAGCGGCGCGAATTGAATAAGCAGACGAGGGAGAAAATAGAGCGTCGAGGCAACGACCAATACCAGACCAATACTGAGCATCACCCCCATGCTCGCCGTGCCGGCATGTGGTGATATCGCCAGATTGCCGAAGCTCGCGATCGTTGTTAAGGCACCGAATAAAACCGCCCGGGTCGTACTGGTGCGCAGTAGATCGACAGTCGGTTCGACCCGAAAACGGTGAGCCATATGCAAGCCACTGTCGAGGCCAACCCCCAGTAGCAACGGTAAGGCAATGATGTTGGCGAAGTTGAATGGCAAATCGATTAGAACGGTCGTTGCCGCGGTCAGAAGTGAAGCGATCATTAACGGGGTAAGCGCGATAAGCGTCAGGCTTAAGTTACGAAAAGACAGCCAAACAATCAGCGCGATTAAGGTCAAAGCCGTCGCGAACGCCTGCTGAAATGCGCCAACAACGGCATTGCGCGCTTCGATATTGATAACGGGTCCGCCGATGGCCTTATTCCCGGCCACGCTCCGCACGTCGGTAACGAAACGCTCGAGCGCTAAATTAGCATCCAGGTTATCGGTCGGGACAACTTCAATACGATAGGTGCCCCTTGGTGAGATCCATCGTTTATAAAGCGCCGCGGGGAGCTCCGTTATCGAAAAGTTGTTGGCCAACAAAGCCTCGTTGAGGCGTTCGATCTGGGCGGGAAAATGTTTCAACAACACCGAATTGGTTCTTTTCAACAGTGCTTCTGGATTTTCTCCAGAGGTTAATCCTTGCTCAAGACTCACGAGCGTGCTTAAGAGCCTTGATTCGGTTTCGCCAAAACCAACGTTGCCCTGAAATTTTTCGAGCTCGCGACGCGCTGCAGAAACAGCGTCCACGGTGGTCGCTAAGTCTGGGTCCGCGCCGTTGTTTAAAATCAGTTCGTCGCCTAACGCCCAACTTAGATCTTCGATTAAAGCGAGCTTCCGGTCTTGGTCTTCAGGGATCAACGACGCCGCCGTGGTCAAGCCCCCAACTTTTTCCAGTTTGGCGAGTTGTTCGGTGAGGGCGGTTGCGTGCTGTTCGTCATCGGCCGCTATCCACAGCGTATAGAGATCGGCATCGCGATCGGCGCTGAGTTGTTGAAACGTTGTTACCGATTCGCTGTTCTGATCGTTCAAATGAATCGGGTTGTGATCGAAGCTTGTTTGGGTCGCAATGGCGCCAGCGATGAGAGCCGTGATTATCGCGATCGCGAGGATCGGGGAGCCTCGCCCGGTATTCGTCTCAAGCGGTGCTGCACGATTCGTCTCGCGCGGCGCCGGGAGTACCGACAGCAGTGCCGGGAGCAGGAGCAGGCTCGTCAAAACGCCAATCATCATGCTCGCGCCCGAAATTAGCCCGAGTTCCGCAACGCCCCGGTATTCGGTTGGAATAAATGCAAAAAAACCGATCGCCGTCGTCACCCCGCACAGTAATAACGACGGTCCAACACTGACGGCACTTTGGGTGATCGCTCTGTCGTCGATCGCTTTGAGTTCGCGATATCGAAGCGCTAGATGCAGCGCAAAATCGACGCCTAGGCCAATATATAAAACGGCAAATGCAACCGAGATCATGTTGAGCGTGCCGACCAGGATTACGGCCGCGGCCGCGCTGTAGGTCAACCCGCAGAGCAAAGTCACCAGCACGGCAACGAGCAAGTCGAATGAGCGCAATCCAGCCCACAAGAACAAAGTGACCAATACCAGCGCCAGGATGCCTGCTTGCCCCGCGCCTCGGATAACACTCATGAGTTCGTCGTAGCTAAGCGCGGCGCTGCCAGTGAGCCGCATCGTTGCACCTTGGCCGGTGTTCATACCGTTCGTCGCTGCGATATCTCGTAACGTCTCGATTGCCTTCTTAGCCGGCAGGAGTTCGCTAAAATCCAACCGCGGCTGCACCGTAAATAACACGCGAGTCCCCGGAGCGCTGCCAGAACCGCTCATCAGCGCCTGCCAGGAAATCCCCGTTTCCTCGCCTTCTAAGCTGTTCGTGATACCCATGTTGATGGCCTCGAACAATCGTGCGGTATCAAAACTCCGACCTTCCGATTTGGCCCGTGTAGCCGCTTCTATGAGTTCGGCGATCCCCACCAGCGAGGGCTTTATGAGCAGTTGCGCGAGAAATGGCTGCGCGGCACTCAGCTCGGTGCTGAGCGATTCCAACTCCTCGATATCTAAATAGAGCAGTTGATTGCGTTTGAAAAATGGCATCGATTGCGGGTGCAGCACTTCACCGAATACATCCCCGTGTGTCCGGATACTGGCAACTAAGTCATTTGCGTAACCGTAAGCTGCGTCAGCGGTCGGTGCATCAACGACAACCAAAATCGTATCGGAAAAATACGGAAACAGGTTCTTGAAAGCGGCGTATTCCTGACGCCAAGCAAGGTCTGGAGACAGCATGTCTTCGGTGTCGGTGTTAATGCTGATATTCGATATCACATAGTTCGTACACACTCCGCTCAACAGGATTGCTAAGCCGACGATGAGGATTGCGAACCGTTGGCTGAATTCGGCAAGCACGAACAACGCGCTTTCGATTTTTCGCGTTGTCATTGGATAACGTTAGGGCAGAGCGAAACTGGGCGAGAGTACGCGGGCGGCATCGCGCAGCGAAGACAATGCTTGGCGATACCACCAACCAAGCACTATCAACTCGCGTACGTCACTCGGTTTCTTGATCAGATTTCCAATCATCGCGCCGAGCCTTGGTGATCCACTTTCCGATAATGCGCTGGCCGCCGCGTCCGGGAGTTCGAACGATACGGGGTCGACGATACTGCGCAGCGTGGCGAAAGCCAATCCGTGGTCGTTGGCGACCTTGGCAATTGTCGCGCACTCCATATCAACGATAGCGGCCCTGGTGCGGCTATGCAGTCCTTGCTTCACACGCTCGTTTTTTAAAGGCGCATCAACGGAGTAGACATGACCGGTGTGTGGCGAAAAATGCGCAAGCTCGCGGGTCAGCGCGTTTTGCCAAGTGTCATCGCAAGGCAGCGCGCTGCTGTGGGCCCCTTCGACTGATTCGCCAATCACCAGAGATCCTGGGTTGAGGGCTTCGATGAGGCCGCCGGCTACGCCCCAGCTCATGATGCCATCCACGCCCTCCGCGACTAGTTCTTCTGTCGCCGCTTTGGCATTTCTTGGCCCGGGACCGGCAACCTTAATTAGAATCTCAGCGCCCGATCCCGCTACGCGCACCGTTCGAGCTTCGCTCGCGAGCGCTGTAATGATGCCGACACGGCGCATATTTACAAATCCGGACGCAACAACTAGGGCAGTGCACGCGTCGCGACGATTTCGGCAACGCTGGCGATAGGCGTTTGAATTTCGGTTTGTGGCAAACCGCGCGAGGTCAATCTGAAAATTTGATTTAATAAGAAATCGGAGCGCACCGATATTGAGGTCGCGCCGACGACGGTTTTTACGGCGTTGCGGCTGATCTTGACCTGCTGACCGCTTGAGAATGAACGTCGAGAATTCAATTTGCGCAATGTCAACACGGCCATGAAGAGCGCCAGCAAGCAAAAACGCCTAATACCCGTTTCCTTCGCGGGAATGATCAACGTATAACGCAATGCGTTGCGAACATGTCCCAGTGCAATTGCGATGAGGTGACCGAGTTCCTCTTCGAATTCGACGCCACCAGTCCCTGGTGAAACCTGGCTGAGATGAATTCCGCGTTGCATGAACCCATCTTTGGGTAGCCAGCAGGCGCCACGCTCGCGGTCATCCCATATATCTTTCAAGATGTTTGTCATCTGCAAACCTTGTCCAAAAGATACGGCCAAATGCATCATTTCCGTCTCGCGCGCCTTGAGACCGTCACAATGATCGCAAAACAAGGCGGTTAGCATTTCGCCCACGACGCCGGCAACGTAGTAGCAATAACGGTCCATCGCCCCTTGGTCGGCGACGCCATCAAGGGTTTCTTGGCCCTGGTAGCGGACCATGCCTTCAGCCATCGTTGCAACGCAACGTGCCATTGCCTCGCGTTGATGATCGTTGAGGCTATGAGTGATGCGAATGACTTTGTCGGTATTTTCGAGCAGCTCCCGCTCGGCGGGCGTCGCGTGAGCCGCGAGCGCCGGCGCGATCTGGGCGCCAAACTCACCGACCGGCTGCGAACCTTTCACTATAGAGACGAACGCCTCGCTATATGCTTTCTTAGTGGCGAAATCGAACCCCGCATCGTCTTCAATCGTATCGGCGATGCGGCACAGCAGATAGGCATTAGATACCGCTCGGCACAGCGGCTCGGGCAGTTGGGGGATCGTCAGCGCGAAGGTTCTCGAAACGCCCTGCAGTATGTAGTCTTGGAAAGCCTCGTCACTGGTACTTGGAGCTTGCTGCATTTGAGATTTTCGTAAGTCGATGTGCGTGACCGCGGTCCGGCAGCCGTAGGCGCGGATTCTACAATGACCGATCCTATCCGCCCAAGATCTAGGCTGCTATCCTCGTTTTGTGCCCTAAACTGCGTCCTCCTTAATGCCATTCGATGTCGACCTACCGCTACTTCCCATCAAGCTAGACAGTACTAGCAATGGCGAATTCCTACCCCGACCGCTCGCGCGAGAGCACCATCAAGCCAACCGGGCAGCCCGTGAAGAAGTGGCCATCGCAGCAAAAAGGACCGCTTGCGACCGCCGCAAATTTTTGACCTCGGCGGCCGCGGCGTCAGCGACACTGCTAGCATTTAACGAAGTGTATTCTGCCGCGGGGCTTGGCACCGGCGGTTTCTTTGAGATTCCTGCCGATGCTGCCTTCGATAACGCGCTCGCGGCTCGGGAGCTTGGTTCCTCCGATTTTATTTTCGATGTGCAGGGACACTATGTGGTGCCACCCAGTCTAGTTCGCACGCTAAAACCAAGGTGTCGCTCTGAATTTGACGAACTCAGCCGCCGTTACATGGAATGCATCGGAGCGGATGCCTTCATTAAGGATATCTTCCTAGATAGCGATACCGACTTCATGGTTCTTTCCTTCATTCCATCACGTCGGGACGCTGAACCTTTGACCGCGCTGGAAGCGGTCGCGACACGCTCGATTGTAGAGCGTATGGAAGGTAGTCAGCGACTTCTCATCCATGGTCGCGTTAACCCCAATCAAGATGGCGATATTGACGATATGGAGGAATTGTCCGAGCAAGGTGTCGTGGCATGGAAGTGTTACACGCAATGGGGGCCAGATGGTCGCGGATTCTTTTTGTATGACGAGGACTGCGGGATCCCGTTTATCGAAAAAGCCCGGTCGCTTGGAATTAAACGGATTTGCATACACAAAGGGATCCCATTCGGGCGGCAGTCCTACGAGCATTCTCTGTGCGGGGATATCGGGCGCGTCGCCCGGCAATTTCCAGACGTCGATTTTCTGATTTATCACTCAGGCTATGTCCCCGGACAAACCGAGGGCCCGTACGACAAAACGCGAGTAGAGGGTCTAGACGGGCTGATCAACGCGGCACTGGATGAGGCGGGCCGCCCGCTGCCGAATGTCTACGCTGAACTGGGTACCACCTGGAGGTTTCTGCTGCGCAACCCGACCGAGGCGGGACATGCGTTGGGCAAACTCCTTAAGTACCTCGGCGAGGATCAAATCCTCTACGGTTCTGATTGTGTTTGGTACGGCTCACCGCAAGACCAGATACAAGCGCTTAGAACTTTTCAAATCAGCGATGAATTCATTGAACGGTTTGGTTATCCCAAGATCACAGCCGCAACGCGCGCGAAGATTTTTGGGCAGAACGCGGCTCGCGTCTATGGCGTTGGCGAAACATCGGATTTGGTTGATATCGCCTGCGACCCGGTCAGCAGGCTTCGTGAAAACTATAAAAATTCTCCAAGCCCGCACTTTCGCTCCTACGGGCCAAAAACGGCGAGCGACTTTCGTCACCTGCAAACTTTCGCTGCGGGTTAGCTGGAAAGCGTCAAGGAAACCGCAGATGCGAGCGTCGCACACGCGTAATTTGTAAACGCAAGTCCGGTTTAGCTGTCGATTGCAAATGATCCTTCACTCGAATGGCGACAGACAGGTGCTTTCGCAGCGGTAACTCGCGGTCGGTGGTAAATCGAAAAAGGATCTTGTTTAGATCACCGGGCAGTTCAAAATTGTGGAAGCCCCGGCTCATCAGCAGCTTATCGCCACGATAAATTTCAATCTCAAGCGCGTAGGACCGGTCAGCGTTGGCCAAGTCGCCAACGCCGCGATTTACCACGAGTTGTGCGTAATAAAGGCCAGGCGAAGAGATATAAAGGGCGCGATTCTCCTTGGCGTCAAAGACAGGCTCATCAAAAATTAAGTCGTTAGGCCGCGTTGCGGCATTAACGGCGAGGCTGCACAGCAGCGTGAGGAGGGGCGCGAGGCCAGTCATCGGCGAGGTCCAAGGGGATTCGAGCTTGGACCTTGGACCACGTTGACGGGGAAAATTCATCGTCGACCAGCGTCGGCCAGTGGCGGTCGCCACGCTTGGCCCCACCGGTGGGCCGCAGCCAATCGTTAGTTGTACTGGATTTCGACCTGGATTGCGTTTCGCTCCAAGTCAGCTAGGGAGCGGATCATTTGAAGGTTTTCGCAAACGCCAATCACTGCTCCGAGCAGAAAAATTGAAAAAACGACCTTACTCAGCCCGTGGCTTAGTTTTTGAAGGCCAAGGTGCTCGCGATCGGTGAGTTCCATTTGTTTCTCCGGGATCGGGACTTAATACGGTGGAGATAGTATTTGAG
>JBCCEV010000038.1:0-28150 GCA_039030125.1 Pseudomonadota bacterium
ATTCTGGCTACCGTCACTTTATACGTCGCCATCTACAATCTCTTCTTGAGCCTCTTGCACTTATTGAGTGCTTTCGGCGGTGACGACTAACTAAATATTCGGGTTCGACCCCATTGGGGTCGAACCCCGCGAGTTTATCAATGCCAAACTGGGAAGCTTGGTTAGTCGGGGCCTTGGCCCTGGTACTGGTGATGTTCTGGTTCCCGAGCGCGCGCCGCATGTGGCAAAACTCACCGGATGCCGAGCCTGGAGACTGGCAAGGCGTCTTGTTACCCCTCGCGGCAGTTGTGGGATTCGTGTTGCTTCTGATCGCGCTCGTCTAAGCCGGGTCGATTTTTTCCACGCCGTTCATATAAGACCGCAAGACTTGCGGCACGACCACCGCGCCGTTGGCTTGTTGGTAGTTCTCCAGAATAGCAATCAACGCCCGCCCAACGGCGACGCCAGAGCCGTTCAAGGTATGCAGCAATTCGGGTTTTCCGGTTGCGGGATTGCGCCATCGCGCTTTGATCCGTCGCGACTGAAAGTCGTGGAAATTGCTGCACGAGGATATCTCCCGGTAGCGTGCCTGTGAAGGCAACCACACCTCTATGTCATAAGTCTTAGTCGCGGAGAATCCGACATCGCCGGCGCACAAGGTGACGACGCGATACGGCAACTCAAGACGTTTAAGGATGGTTTCCGCGTTGTTCGTCAAAGATTCCAAAACCGCGAACGACTCTTCCGGTTTAGCGAGTTGGACCAGCTCAACTTTTTCAAATTGATGCTGGCGGATCATGCCGCGAGTGTCTTTACCGTAAGAACCTGCTTCGCTGCGAAAGCACGGTGTGTGACACACATATTTTCTCGGCAAATCTTCGGCATCAACAATCGTGTCATAGGCGAGATTGGTGACCGGCACCTCGGCGGTTGGAATAAGGAAAAAGGATTGCTCGGGGATCTCAAACAGATCTTCTTTGAATTTCGGCAGTTGTCCGGTGCCCTGCATCGATTGCGCATTAACCAGGTAGGGCACATAAACTTCCCGGTAGCCATGCTCACGGGTGTGGGTATCGAGCATGAATTGGATGAGCGCGCGGTGCAGACGCGCGATTTCGTCGTACATCACCACAAATCGAGTCCCCGCGATCTTGGTTGCCACTTCGAAATCGATTCCTCCTAATCGCGCCCCGATATCGACGTGGTCAAGTATTTCAAAGTCGAAAGACTTCGGATCACCCCAGCGTCGAATCTCTTGGTTCTGATCTTCATCGAAACCATCCGGCACGGAATCGTGCAAGGCGTTCGGGATCCCCAGCAGAAAGTCTCCTAGACTGGCCTGGAGCTGTTCAAGTTCGTTTTGTTTTAACTTAAGGGTATCGCCCAAACTGGCGACCTCGGCTCGTAGCGGCTCGATATCTTCACCGCGGGATTTGGCCTGACCAATCGCTTTGCTTTTACTGTTGCGCGCCGCTTGAAGGGACTCGGTCTCGACTTGCAATTCTTTACGACGCGCCTCAAAAGACCGATAGGTCGTGACATCAAATTCAAAACCACGGCGCGCCAGGTTGGCGACTACCGTATCCAAATCTGTTCTCAAGCGATTGGGGTCTAGCATGATATTTCGTGTCGGGATTGAGGTTTTAAAGGCGCCTGGCGCGCGCGATTATAGCGGAGCGAATGCTCAAATCAGCTCACGCGCGGCCGCTAACCCGACCCAGCAAGCCGCCAAACACAGTGCGACATTAACCAAGACGTTGATGACGGCCGCGCTCAGTGCGCCACGCTCAATAAGGCTCAAAGTATCGAGCGAGAAAGTCGAAAACGTCGTGAATGCGCCAAGAACGCCCACGATTAAAAGCAAACGCAGCGGTGAATCTTGGGCGACGCGCTCGACGAAAACGACAAAGAAAATACCAATCGCGAACGATCCAAGCACGTTTACAAGTAGCGTGCCGTAGGGAAAATCCCGGCCCAGCATATGATGCGTGATTAGCGTGGCGCCGTACCTCGCGATCGCACCGACCGCCCCGCCCATCGCCACTAAAACGAGCTGCTGCGCAACACTCATTGTTTATCGTTCTCACCGCGCAACCAGGCGAGTTTTTCAGCGATCTTGATCTCAAGACCCCGATCGACGGGGTGATAGAAACGTTGTTCGCCTAGATCGTCTGGGAAATGCGTTTGTCCGGCTGCGACTCCGTGAGGCTCATCGTGGTCGTAACGATACGCCACACCGTGACCTTGGCTCTTTGCCAGCCCCGTCGGCGCATTCCTCAAATGCAAAGGAACCGCTTTGGTTTCGCTGTTGGCGATGGTTTGCTGAGCGCTCTTGAAAGCAGCATAGACCGCATTGCTTTTAGCGGCACAGGCCAGGTACACGATGGCTTGTGCAATTGCGAGCTCCCCTTCCGGAGAACCAAGCCGCTCGTAGATATCCCAGGCATCCCGGGCAATGGTTAACGCCCGCGGATCGGCGTTGCCAATATCCTCCGACGCCATGCGCAGAACGCGGCGCGCGATATAGACCGGATCGCAACCACCGTCGAGCATCCGCGCAAACCAATACAGCGCCGCATCGGGGTTCGATCCGCGCACTGATTTATGCAGCGCGGAAATGGCATCGAAAAAATCATCTTGGCGTTTATCGAATCGTCGAAGGCGCGGCCCCTCGGTTACATGACGCAGGGTATCAAGATCAATCTCACCGTTGGGAGCGGCGGTAATGGCGAGTTCGAGCAAGGTGAGGGCGGTGCGCGCATCACCGTCGGCGACTTCAGCAAGCCGTTCGCGTAGCTCCTCCGCCATCGATTTGCCGGATGCTTCGAGTCCGCGATCAATCACTGCGCGCAGATCAGCAACGCTTAGTGAATTTAAAACGTAGACACGCAGTCTCGATAACAATGCGTTGTTGAGCTCAAAAGCGGGGTTTTCCGTCGTCGCCCCGATGAACGTGATCGTGCCATCTTCAATATGGGGTAAAAACGCATCTTGCTGTGCTTTGTTAAACCGATGAACTTCGTCCACAAACAAAGCCGTCGCGCGATCGTGGCGCTTCAGTTCAGCCGCCCTCGCAACTGCTTCGCGAATTTCCTTAACGCCACTCAGCACCGCAGAAATTTGGATAAACTCAGCCTCTGCATTCGTCGCCAACAGTCTCGCCAAAGTGGTCTTGCCCGTTCCTGGCGGGCCCCAAAGTACCAGCGAATGCAATGAGCCTTCTTCCAGCGCGATCCGCAAGGGGTGTCCCGCGCCAAGCAGATGCTGCTGGCCAATGAACTGGTCGAGCCGGTGGGGACGGAGAGAATCGGCAAGCGGTTGAGTCATTGCCCTAAGGCTCGGGGCGCATGGCCCGCACGACGTCGACGCCAGGCGGTGGTTCAAATTCGAAAAGCGCGTCGGGAAGGCCCTGGTTGATTCGCATTTCGTCAAACTCAACCACGGTGCGTTGGCCCAAACGATCGGTGAGCGCCAAACCCACCACCCGTTCGCCATCAAAAGCGAGCCGCACGTTTTGAAAATCTTCGCTGGCCTGCTTATGAGCGAGTTCAAACCACTCGACTGCCCCGGAAGTCTCGACACTTGTGATGTCGTAGAGGGCTTCGACATTAATGTCACTACCTAACAAATAAGCGGGCGATCCATTCGCGCCATCATCGAGCTCACCAAGCGTTGCCTGTTCTAGATCTTCATCGAAGATCCAAAGCACTTCGCTGTTGCTAACGATCAGTTGCGCATAGGGCGTCTCGTAGCGCCAGAAAAAGCGACGCGGTTTCTTTATCGCACATCGCCCCGCCGAGGAGTCAGTTAACTCACCGTCGTCATCGAAAACCTGCTGAGAAAATCGTGCTTCGAACGTATTCAAGGTCGAAAGAAATTCGACCAATGCGGAAACCTCAGCAATGGCCTGCGTTGGACAAAGCCACAACAAAGCCCACGCCAGGAAATCAGGTCTGAACCTAGTCTTCGGGCGGCGGCTGAACAAGCACTTCTCTAGAACCATTCGCTTGCAGCTCACCGACTATTCCCGCCGCTTCCATGGCTTCAACCATCCGCGCGGCACGGTTGTAGCCAATCTTAAGACGCCGTTGAATGCCAGAAACCGAGGCGCGGCGGGTTTCGGTGACAATCCGCACGGCGGCGTCATAAAGCTCGTCGCTTTGCTCAGTGTCATCACCAGGTAATGCGCCAGGCAGGCCCGCCTCACCGCTATCGCCGGGTCCGGAGAGAACTTCCTCAATGTACTCTGGCTCACCACTTTCTTTCAGTCGCTCAACGACTTTATGGACCTCATCATCATCTACAAAGGCACCGTGCACGCGATTGGGGATCCCCGTTCCCGGCGGTAGATACAACATGTCGCCGTGACCGAGCAGGTTCTCGGCACCGATTTGGTCAAGGATCGTACGCGAATCGACACGCGAGGAAACTTGGAACGCGATCCGGCTTGGAATATTAGCCTTAATGAGGCCTGTAATAACATCTACCGAAGGGCGCTGTGTCGCTAGTATGAGATGGATACCCGAGGCCCGCGCCTTCTGCGCAAGGCGCGCAATGAGCTCTTCGACTTTCTTGCCGACGACCATCATCATATCGGCCAACTCATCGACGATGACCACGATAAATGGCAGGTTGGTCAGCGCCGGTATTTCGGCGTCAGGGTCATCACTTTGAAACAACGGATCGAGGATAGGCGACTTCTTGGCTTCAGCCTCTTGGATTTTGCGGTTGTAGCCGCCAATATTGCGCACGCCTAATGCCGCCATCAACCGGTAACGGCGTTCCATCTCTGCAACACACCAGCGCAAAGCATTCGAAGCCTCTTTCATATCGGTAACGACGGGGGCGAGAAGGGCTGGGATCCCCTCGTATACCGATAGTTCGAGCATCTTCGGGTCGATCATGATCAGACGCACGTCGTTAGGCGAAGACTTATAGAGCAGACTTAGGATCATCGCGTTCAGGGCCACTGATTTGCCGGACCCCGTAGTCCCCGCGACCAACAGATGAGGCATCTTCACTAAATCCACGACACAAGGTTGACCCGCGATATCTTTGCCGAGCGCCAAGGTTAATTTCGAACCGCTGGCATCGTAGGCGTTCGACTTGAGCACCTCGCTGAGGGAGACAATCGCCCGGTTCTCATTGGGGATCTCAAGACCAATCACCGATTTACCGGGAATGACTTCGACCACTCGCACGCTAACGGTTGATAGTGACCGGGCAAGATCCTTGGCGAGGTTGGTAATTCGACTCGCTTTCACGCCGGGCGCCGGTTGTAACTCAAAACGGGTAATCACCGGACCTGGGTGTACGGCGACAACATTGACTTCAATACCGAAGTCCTGAAGTTTCAGCTCAACCTGTCGCGACATCGCCTCTAACGCTTCGGGCGAATAGCCCGTGTTGCCGACATCGCGTTCGTCGAGCAAACTCAAAGGCGGCAAAGCAACCTCGCGTGCTGGCTCAAACATCACCGCCTGTTTTTCCTGTTCAACCCGCTCACTAGGAGGTTCCGGCGCTGGTTCCTGGCGCTCGATCCGGGGCGGCTCGCGCAGCTCCTGCTTTTCGACGGCTTCGCGCAACTGTGCGCTGCGCTCCTTGCGCGCGAGATGGCCGCGCACGGTGTCGGTCAGCTCCTCGCTCAGCATTTTGCCGCGCCCGGCAGCATCAAGCGCGAGAGCGCCTAGAGAATCCATCAGCCACAACCACGACAAGTTCGTGAATAGCGTGAGCCCGGTCAAAAACATGCCGATGAGGAGCAAAGAACCACCAAGTTCACCAAAAATAGTAAAACTCGCTTGACCGATCAGGTCGCCCAGGATCCCGCCCGAATGGTGCGGAAGCTCCGCCCCCGCTCCACCGGTCCGCACCCAAAACATGGCGCAGCCTGAAACAAGCAGAAACATGAATCCAACGACTCTAACGGATAGCTGAAAATAATCAGCAAAGGCCGCGCCGGCGCGATCCTTGAGCAGCGTCCAGCCTCCGTAAAGCAGCATCAGCGGGAAGATGTAGCCAAAGGTTCCGAATAGGTAAAGCGCAATATCGGACACCCAAGCGCCGACGACCCCGCCATTGTTTCGAATGGGTCCGCCGCTCCCGGTATGGCTCCAACCCGGGTCTGACGGGTGATGGGACGCCAGCGCGATTAATAAGAACAGCGAAACCGCGCCCAAGGCGATTAAAATGGCTTCCTTAAGACGCTGAAGCACGGCACCAGAGGAGGCTAGCATCGCATCGGCTGTTCTGCGGACGGCTTGCGCCATCGGTATTAATCCTATTTATGTCTTTTTGGAGATAAAAGACTGTTGCAAAAGAGAATTTCAATCATAACGCCTTCTAAAATGGATAGCCAGTTTTGACTGAGGACCGGGATATTGGCCGCCGCGGCCGCGAACATCGCGCCGCCGGGCGGCGCAAACGCTTGCGCGTGACCTTATTGTTACTTCCACCGATCCTCGTCGGCGGCTTGTTTTGGGGCCAAAAATACCTGGTATTTCAACCCTTTGAGAAAATCGAGACACGCCCGGATCAATTTGGGATCGCCTACGAGAACATCGCGTTGGTAACCAGCGACGGCGTGACGCTCGACGCCTGGTACGTGCCCGGTCCCGAAGGTTCGAGAAAAATCCTTTTTTTTCATGGCAATGCGGGGAATATGTCTCACCGCGTGCAAACCCTTCTGGTGCTCCGTCAACTTGGCCATAGTGTCCTAATCATCGACTATCGCGGCTATGGCCAAAGCGAGGGAAGCCCGTCGGAATCAGGCCTTTACGCTGACGGCGAGGCGGCTTGGCGCTATCTAGTAGAACAACGCCATACCGATCCTGAGGAAATCGTCGTCTATGGGCGCTCCTTAGGGGGCCCGGTGGCCGCCAAAATCGCGGCGGCGCATAAGCCCCGAGCGTTGATCGTGGAGTCGACCTTTACGTCAATGGCGGACATGGGGGGATACCACTATCCCTACCTGGGCGGCCGTTGGTTATCGCGCTACGACTTCGACACCGAAAAATACCTCAACGAAGTGGACGCCCCCATTTTGATCGCGGCAAGCCCCGACGATGAAATCGTGCCATTCGAGTTTGGACAACGCCTGTTGGCTGCGACCGGCGCCAACGCGGCTTTTTTCACGCTCTCAGGTACACACAACACGGCTTTTCACCAAAGCGGGATGAACTATTTTCGTGCACTCGACCGATTCATCCGCAGCGCCACCATCGATTAGATGGATCGGTTCCCAGCGTCGGGAACTAATCGCATTGACGATGGGCGTCGCGATTGCGACAGTAGGCCCGGCCTCAAGTCACCCTAGAATACCGGCGTGAAAATTCAGTATTTTTCCGACATTCATTTGGAGTTCGGCCCCATGACGCTGCCGAGCACCGACGCCGACGTGATCATCGGGGCCGGTGATATTGGGGTCGGTACCGACGGTATTGAGTGGCTCGCGGCAAGCGGCAAGCCAACCATTTACGTGGCGGGAAACCACGAGTTCTACGGCGGCGAAATGGGTCAGGTACGCAGCGAGTTGAAGGCCGCCGCGCAAAATACCAATGTGCACTATCTTGAGTGCGACGAGGTTGAAATAGACGGCGTACGTTTCATTGGCGCCACGCTATGGACAAGCTTCTTGAGCGGTAACGATAAATTAATGGACGCGCTTAAGAGCAACATGAACGACTATTTCCAAATCCGCAATGGCGAGAATCTCTTGGCGCCCGAGGACCTTCTTGAGATAAACGCCACTACCCGCGATTGGCTGCGCAACCGGCTCGCCTCACCCTTCCAAGGCCATACCGTGGTCGTCACCCATCACGCGCCCCTTTACGCCAGTTGGCACATGCCGCCCGATTCGTTGTTCAAGGGCGCTTACTGCAACGACCTCAGCGAATTCTTTGCCAACTACCCGATCGCACTGTGGGTACACGGTCACGTACATGCCCGCAAGGTTTATCGTGCCAACGGGATCCGCGTGAGTTGTAATCCACGCGGTTACCACGGTCACCAAACGGTAGAGGGTTTCAACGCTGCCGAAACCATCGAATTGGACTAGCGGCGCTTAAATGTCACTCCTCGATCGTTTGGAGTCCTGGGGAAACCGGCTGCCCCATCCCGCCTCGGTTTTTGCCTTCGGCACACTGGTTGTCATCGCTTTATCGGAACTGGCGGTCCGCCTGCAGTGGCAGGTCGCAAAGCCCGGGATCGGGACTGAGGCCGTTACCGTGAGCGCGACCAGCCTGCTCGCCAGCGACGGATTGTGGTGGCTGATATCAAATCTCGTCGAAAACTTCGTCACCTTTCCGCCGCTCGGTATCGTTCTCGTGGGCATGTTGGGGATCGGCGTGGCGGAGCGTGGCGGCCTAATTAATGCCCTATTGGAAGCAGCCACGCGACGGATTAATGCCGCGTTTCTGACGCCGGCGGTGATCTTGATTGGCATCCTTTCCTCCATTGGCCTCGACGCGGGATACGTCATTCTGCCGCCGCTGGCGGCAGCATTATTTGTGGCCAACGGACGCTCGCCATTGGTTGGGATCGGTGCCGCTTTCGCTGGGATCTCGGCGGGCTTCAGCGCCAATTTTTCTCTAACCGCCATCGACCCCCTGCTCGCGGGCTTCACCGAGGCCGCGGCACAATTCATCAACGCCGACTATCAGGTCGCTGAAACTTGCAACTGGTGGTTCATGATCGCCTCGACCATCATATTAACTGCCACGGCCTGGTTCGTGAGCGCCGTATGGGTTGAACCGCGCGCGACAATCACCGGATCGCCGCTCGAAATCGACTCACAACCCCATCGCGCCGACGATCGCGCTTTGATGCTCAGCATCCTAGCCGCGTTCATTACCGGCGCGATTTTCGTCGCCGCCACCGTCATACCCGGCGCCCCCCTGAATGGCGTCGGCGCGCGCTTCCCGCGCTGGGTAGAGGCAACTGTTCCGCTAATTTTCATCTTCTTTTTTGTACCCGGCGTTGTTTATGGATTTATGAGTGGAAAATTTAAATCCGATCAGGACGTCGCCGCCGCGATGGGTGAAACCTTGGCTTCAATGGGACCGTATATCGTTCTCGCGTTCTGTGCCGCGCAGTTCATCGCGGCGTTCAAATTCAGTGGACTCGGTCAAATGCTGGCGATTACCGGCGGCGAATTCTTGGTTGAAATGGGATTACCCAGCGCGCCGCTGGTCATGGCTTTCATCGGGATTGTCATGCTCGGTAACCTCGTCGTTGGTTCCGCTTCGGCGAAGTACGCGTTTTTCGCGCCAGTGTTTGTGCCAATGCTCATGCAAGTTGGAATTAGTCCCGAGTTGACCCAGGCGGCTTATCGAGTGGGCGATTCCATTACCAACGTGATCACACCCCTCAATCCTTACATGATCATCATTGTCTCGCTGGTTCAGCGCTACTTACCCAATGGTGGACTGGGCACGGTCATGGCTTTAATGGTGCCTTATTGCATCGCTTTTGCCATCGTTTGGCCAGTGCTCTTGGGAATATGGATGTTTTTCGGTTGGCCGCTGGGTCCAGCGGGCCCGCTATGGCTATAGGAGCGCTGTGATACGATCGCGCGCTGTTCGGTGTCCAATATGAAACGTTTGCAATGAGTGACAGCCCTACCTACCGAATCTCGTTCATGAATCAAGGCAAGGTCTACGAGATCTACGCGCGCAGCGTGCACCAAAGTAGCCTCTTCGGATTTATTGAAATTGAAGAATTGGTATTCGGCGAGAAGACCACCGTAGTGGTTGACCCGTCCGAAGAGAATCTGAAGACTGAATTCGAAGGCGTCAATCGTATTTATGTTCCGATGCATTCGATTATTCGCATCGATGAAGTTGAAAAAAGTGGGCAGGGTAAAATCACCGAGGCTGGCGAGCAAAGCGGCAACGTTGCGCCCTTCCCGGTTTTCACCTCAAATCAACCCCCGGGAAAAACCTAGCCCCTGACCGCACCTGTGGGGAACACTGTTAGAGCGCTCTATGCCCCCACCATTGCGTAGCTTGTGTTGGCCAACCTTGATCATCGCCTTGGCAATGCAGTCAGCGGCGAACGCCGACCAATGGCGCGCCGAATCTAATGGCGCGACAACACCGTATACATTGGCACTGGTTGAAAGCTCTCAGGGCGACCGCTTGGTGATCACGCGCTCGCTGGACTCGATCCGACTCGAATTCGATTTGGCAAGCAGTATTAGAAAACTGGATAGACAAAGCTGCCCGACGGTGCAGATTGATGAGGGAAAAACACCGCACTTCTTTTCCGGTGGACGATGTGAGATGACGGATAACTCGGCAATTTTTGAGTTGGGGGAAGTCATCGATGGGAAGATCGAGTCGGTTTTAATCGACCAACTCATGAACGGCAGCGACGTAAAACTTTTATTCATCACCCACGATGGCGCGTATCATCGCGTGAAATTCGGTTTGGGACGCTCTAAGCAAGCCATCAAAGCGGCGCTAGGCGATAACGTCGAGGTGGTTGGCGAGCCACGCTGAACTGTGAACGTCTCAGTCGTTGAAACGCTAAGCGAGGTTGCCGTCGAACAGTGGGATCGCCTGGCCGGCGCCAACCCGTTCATGCGCCACGGATTTTTATACGCGCTCGAAGTTACAGATTGCCTAGGCCCGCAAGGCTGGTACCCCTATTACATCCTCATTCGACGTAACGAGCGCCTCGTCGCGGCTTTAGCGGTCTACGCTCGCGATAATTCCTACGGCGAATTCGTCTTTGATTGGTCCTGGGCCGACGCTTATGAACGTGCGGGTGGCCGCTATTATCCAAAGTTAGTGACCGCCGTACCGTTCTCCCCTGTGGTCGGTCCCCGGCTGCTGATCGACGAGTCGGCTGCAGACCCGCAAACGCTAGCGCAACACCTGATCGCCGCGGCCATCGAGATCTGCGAGCAAAACGAACTTTCATCCTGGCACTGTTTGTTCCCTGAGGAATCTGAGCTGGATTATTTCGACGCCGCGGGCCTGGCGAGGCGCCTGGGTTGCCAATATCAGTGGTTTAACGATGACTACCAATCGTTCGATGATTTTTTAAGTCAATTGAGTTCGAAAAAGCGTAAAGAGATCCGCCGCGAGCGTCGCAAGGTCAATGAGCAAGGTGTTGCAATTGAAGCCCTCACCGCTGATGACATCAAGCCTCACCATTGGGAGGTTTTCTATCGCTACTACTGTGCGACGTTTCACCGCAAATGGGGTGAACCCCGCTTCACGCTCGAATTTTTCAAAACCCTTAACGACCACTTGCCGGGCAGCGCGGTGTTGATCCTGGCCTCGCATGACGAAGAATATGTCGCCGGTGCCTTCGCTTTGCGTGATGAATCGACGCTTTATGGTCGCCATTGGGGATGTTCCAGCTATTTTGACAATCTGCACTTCGAGTTGTGTTACTACCAAACGATCGATTTCTGTATTACTCATGGCCTTAAGCGACTGGATGCCGGGGTTCAAGGTGAACACAAACTCGCGCGTGGCTTCGTTCCGGTGAAAACGTGGTCGGCACATTGGATTCGCGACGAGCGCTTCCGACAGGCGATCGATTCGTTTGTGCTCCAAGAGCAACGTTCGATGCAGTCGTATATTGAGTCGCTAGACGGTCACACCGCGTTCAAACGAGGCCAAGGCTAATGGAGCCCCGGTCAGCCCCGAAAATGCAGCGCGTGTATTGGGTTCGACAATGTCGTCTCGCTGAAGCCTTCCCAGCAACTGCCGACGCGCTTGAGGATCCCAACGGATTGTTGGCCATCGGCGGGGACCTCAGTACCACGATGCTATGCAACGCCTATAAGCGCGGGATATTCCCCTGGTATTCCGATGGGCAACCGATCTTGTGGTGGGCACCAGATCCAAGATGCGCCCTCAATCCTAGCCAACGCCATGCGTCGCGATCATTGAGGCGAGCTATTCGGCGCGAGTCCTTCGAGATTTCGTTCGATATGGCGTTCGAGTCCGTTGTGGATAGCTGTCGGGCGCCGCGCCGCGACCAAAGCGGCACGTGGATCACCGACGAAATGCGAGAGGCTTATCTGTCGCTGCATCGAAATAATATTGCTCACAGTATTGAATGCTGGCGGGGTAGTGAATTGGCCGGCGGTCTCTATGGGGTGAGCGTTGGCGGCGCATTTTTCGGCGAATCAATGTTTAGCAATGTGAGTAACGCCTCCAAAGCCACATTTGTTGCACTGTGCGATAAACTGAGCGCGTGGGGCTATACGCTTTTCGATTGTCAGATTCCGACATCTCATCTTGAGTCGTTGGGGGCGGAAACAATGACCCGGCGCGATTTCGAAACGCGGTTGGCGGCAGCTATCCAACAGACCCCGAGCGCCAGGGCATGGACTGACGAGCGCTTCCGTCCCCAGCTTGACAAAAACATTGATTAGTTAGGGTTTCATAGTCCAAATGAAACGGGTCCCTTACGGGCACAATTTAGGTTTTTTTACCTCGCCGCCCCACGAGTGCGGCTATCTGGCCGATCGCAAGGCGATGACGATGTTCCTCGATCCGCGGATTAATATCGATCGCCGCACTTACAGTTGGTTGTCGGCGCGCGGCTTTCGTCGCAGCGGCGAGCACGTTTACCAGCCGCGCTGCCCAGGCTGCTCTGCCTGTATTCCCGTGCGGATCCGCGTCGCGGACTTCAATCCCAAACGAATCGACCGTCGAACGCTAAAAAAGAACGAAGATTTGACGGTCGTCGCTCGGGACGCAGATTTCGACCAGGAACACTTTGAGCTGTACCGGCGCTATCTGATCTCCAGACATCCCGACTCAAAAATGGATGCTGACAGCGCTGAAGCGTATATCAGTTTCCTCATCGCGCCTTGGTCTGACACCGTTTTCTACGAATTTAGATGCGAAGAAAATTTACTCGCCGTTGCGGTCGTCGATCATCTCGACGATGCGCTTTCCGCTGTCTACACATTTTATGATCCGATGGCGCAGCACCGTGGCCTGGGACGTCTAGCAATATTGAAACAGATCGAGATTGCGCTCGAACACAAGAAGTCGTGGCTGTACCTCGGCTACTGGATCAAGGATTGCGCAAAGATGTCTTACAAAGCGCAATACCGTCCGCTCGAGAAATTCACTCGCGGCGCGTGGCGTGAACTCGACGACGACCAATAGCTAAGCGACCCAAGATAAGAGAAACGCTTTTCGCCGCGCGCCTAATCGGGCAGAATGGCGCGATCTAAGCAAAGCGCGCGCTCAAATAAGCTCAATGGCAAAAGAAGAACATATTGAAATGCAGGGCAAAGTCGTCGAGACCTTGCCTAATACCATGTTTCGTGTGGAGCTTGAGAACGGACACGTTGTCACCGCTCATATCTCCGGCAAGATGCGCAAGCACTATATCCGGATTTTGACCGGCGATACGGTAACCGTTGAGTTAACGCCCTATGATCTATCAAAAGGCCGCATCACCTACCGCGAGCGGTAGAACCTGAACCACACCGCGGCGCGGCGCCGGTGGATGTGAAAGCCCTATTTATTCCCTGGCTTCAATACCTCTTTGCCACCCGCGCCAGTGGCATCCTGCGCTCGCGTTAACAGTCCGCGTAAGCAACGCAGCGTTCTAATTAGAAAATCTCATCGATTAATGACTCGACCCCGCGCGCGATCAGGCTCGCGGTGTGCCGGTAAACATCGAGGCTGCGGCCGAACGGATCACTGACTTCATCTTTTCCGAGCGGCGCACCGCTCAACAGTAGACGAATATCAACGTTCGCGTGGTCGGGCACCATGAATTTCAAAAACTCCAAATGGCCATGATCAAGGGCAATGATATTGGTGAATCGCTCAAAGTCGCTGGTCTGAAAGCTTCGAGCGCGTTGCTGAGAAATGTCCGCGCCTAATTCCAAAGCCGCCTCAATCGCGGCGCTTTCCGGGGAGTTCCCTACCACAGCATGCTGGCCTGCCGAGTCCACCTCGGCCGCCAAATCACGCGCAGCGAGGCGCATCTCCATTAATCCCTGCGCCATCGGCGAGCGACAAATATTGCCGGTACAAACGAAAAGAACGCTAGGGCCCACCGACAAGCGCCCGCAATCGTTTCAGATCGGCCGGCGTATCAACGCCTATGCCACAGGGTTCGACCGCATCGGCGACTTCGATGGATAGGCCATGATAAAGAGCGCGCAACTGTTCAAGCTTTTCAAGTGTTTCAAGCGGCGCTGCTGGTAACGATAAGAAGCGCAATAAGGTGCGCACTCGATAGCCGTAGATCCCAACATGGCGACGACAGCGGGAACGATCGCCAGTGCCCTCGCGGTCGAAAGGAATTGAGGCCCGCGAGAAATACAAAGCGGTTTGCGCAGCACTGCGCACAACCTTGACCACGTTTGGATCCTCGTATTGCGCCTCGGCGAGCGGTTCGCAAACGGTTGCTATCTCTCGCTGCCCGTCGATGATCAGTCCCGCGACTTGTTCGATCACGGCGGCAGGCATCAAGGGCTCATCGCCCTGCAAGTTAACGACTACTGTGTCTTGGGACTCTTCTCTGATTTTCACGGCTTCGCCGAGGCGATCGGAACCCGATAGGTGGTCGATGGCCGTCATCACCACACTGGCGCTCGTATTCGATACCGCATCTGCTATGCGTTGATGGTCGGTGGCCACGACGACCTCGCTCGCGCCGCTTTGAAACGCTCTGGCCACCGTGTGACAGATTAAAGGCTGGCCATCGACTTCGCGCAGCAACTTTTCTTTGAGCCGCGTCGCCGCCAAGCGCGCCGGAATGTAGACCTTGAAGCTCAAGTCCCTAGCTTTTCGACTTCCTCATCGGTGAGCTCACGCGCTTCATCTTCCAACATCACCGGAATTCCGTCCCGGATTGGATAGGCGAGACGCGCGGCGCGGGACAGCAACTCATCGTTTTCCTTATCGTAGACCAACGGCCCTTTTGTCACTGGACAAACGAGCAGGTCAAGCAATTTTTTATCGATCATTGATCTTCTCTAGCAGGAGGTCGAATCGTTTTGAGAACACGGGTGGTAGCTCCGCGGTAACGGGCACATACCAGCATCGATGATCGGCAAAGCGCTCGCACTTCACCGCATCTTTCTCCGTCATAAATATCTTCTGATCACCGTCATTTGGCAAATCACTCGTTCGGAATCGATAGTGATCTGGGAACGGCTGGCTGTTGACCCGTAATCCATGCCGGGTGAGCAAGGAGAAAAATCGTTGCGGGTTGCCGATGCCAGCAATCGCCGCCACCGACTCGCCGGCAAAGCTCTCCAGTGTCTGAGAGTCACTGGGGCTCACCAGTTTCACGGCCCGCTCCGCGGTTAAACGCATCGAAAACTCACCGCGGCTACTTAGGCCGTTAGCGACCACCAAATCCGCGAATCGCGCCCGCGAAATAGGCTCGCGCAAAGGCCCCGCAGGAAGACAGCGTTGATTGCCAAAGCGACGATCACCGTCAAGCACAATAATTTCAATATCGCGATCTAGGGCGTAATGTTGCAGACCATCATCACTGACGATCAGATCAATGTCCGCGTGCTCAAGTAATGCCGCAACGGCTTGCGGTCTATTCGGCCCGACCGCAACCGGACACTTTGTGCGGCGCGCCAACAAAAGTGCCTCATCACCTACGGCTTCGACGTCGCTGTCGGGCCGCACTTGCTGCGGCCAATTGCGGGCGCGGCCTTGGTAGCCACGCGCGACGATCCCAGGTTTTAAACCCTTCTCACGCAGTCGTTCGACCAACCAGATCACTAAGGGTGTCTTTCCAGTTCCACCGACTGATAAATTGCCCACCACGATAACGGGCACTGGGGCTTGATAGGTCGAAAGCAGGCCGGTGTCGTAGGCGCGTCGCCGCAGCCGCACCGCAGTACCAAACATCGTTGAGATCGGCGCAAGAGCGTAGGCTAGCGGATGCCGTCCGTACCAAACTTCATCGATCAGCTCGGCCAATGCCCGCATCAATCTCGCAGTCGAGTGGGGAAAGTGACCTTGAACAACCCAACTTGCCGGGCTGCATCCATCACGTCGATAACAAGCTGATGACGCGCTTGCTCGTCAGCGTTAATAATTACAACCGGTTCGCCATCGACCTCGGTGTTGTTGTCTACAAGGCCTTTTTTGATTGTCTCTAGCTGCGAGTTCACTAACGCTTGGCCATTGATGAAGATTTCGCCTTTCTTACTGATGGCAATCTCGATCTTATCAACTGGATCGGTGCGTAGCTCCTCACTGGCCTCAGGAAGTGTCAGCTCAATTTCCGATTGTTTTACGAACGTGGTGGAAACCATGAAAAAGATCAGTAATAAAAACACCACATCAATCAACGGCGTTAAATTAATATCGAGATCTTCTTTGGAAACGGGGCGGAAATTCACGAAGGATCGCCTTGCGGATACTCTTCGCGCTCGCCGTGCAGGACCTCCACCATTTTTAGCGCTTCTTCCTCCATGCTGACGACGTAGCCGTCGACACGACTTTGAAAGAACCGATAAAAAGCCAAGGTTGGGATTGCCACCGATAAGCCGGCCGCGGTGGTAATTAAAGCCTCGGAGATTCCACCGGCCAGCACCGACGCATCGCCAAGACCCTGCGCGGTGATCGCCGCAAAAACTTTGATCATGCCAATCACCGTCCCGAGGAGACCCAACAAAGGGGAGACCGCGGCGATTGTGCCGAGGGTGTTGAGATAGCGCCCAAGATCGTAGACAACATGACGGCCAACTTCTTCGATTGCTTCCTTCATGACGACGCGATCGTGATCGCGGTTGACGAGGCCGGCCGCAAGGACCCGCCCTAGCGGCGAGGCCTCACGCAAGGCTTGCACGCGCTTATCGTCAAGCACACCGGTTTTAGCCCACTGCCAAACTTGAGCGACCAGGTTATCTGGCGTGATACGACGGCGCTGAAGCGACCAAAATCGCTCGACGACGATCGCTGTGGCAACCACCGAACAAAGCAATATGGGAACCATCATCCAGCCGCCCGAACGGACAAATTCCAGCACCTGCAACCCGCCTCGCAGATCGGTTAAGAAGGCGCAGACATTAACAGACTTGGGGTAACTGAAACTACCGGGCACGCCAAAACCACGGCCAGCGGTGACGGAAACCGTCGATCTGCACCGCCGCGCCCGAACGTACCGTGACGGCACCCTGGGTGCTGGTTTGCCAAACTTGTACGCCGTGCCGCACGTAGCGATCTAAAACCTCCTTAGCAGGAAAACCAAAGCGATTGTTGAAGCCAGCGCTCACCACCGCATGGCGTGGCGCGATCGTTTTGATAAACGCTTCAGTGGAGGACGTTTTACTGCCGTGGTGGGGCACGAAAAGAACATCGGACTTCAATTTTGCTCCCCAGCGCCGCACCAGGGTCGACTCGGCCAGGCGCTCGATATCGCCGGTAAGAAGGAGACTTGAGTCAACTCCCGTTACTTTTAAGACGCACGATTTATCATTCGCCGAGCCTCGATCGCCCGGCCACGGATACAAAAATTCAAAATCGACTTCTTCCCACCGCCAATGACCGTGCGCGCTGCACGGTTGGCCTTTAAGGGGGAGCCGCTTATCGGGCTGTGCGATCACTTCGCTTGGGTGAAAATGACCTAGGCTCGCGAGATCGCCGATGTGATCGTGGTCGGCATGGCTGAGCACCAAACGATCGATGCGGGCGATCTGACGGTGCTCCAAATAATGCCGAACGGCATGAGTCCCTTGGGGCCCAACATCGAAAACGAGCGTATGCCGCCGCGTCTGTATGACCGCGGCCGCGCCTTGGCCAACGTCAAGGAATGACGCGACAAATTGCCCTGCGGCCGGGCGGCGCTGCAGCGGAAGCGCAGTGAGTAGCAAACACAACGCAATGCCAATAATCGCGCCACGGCCCGGTGACATGCAGCCTACAACCAGCGCCGCCAGCGCCAACGGCGCAAACACGATTGGCAACATTGGCACGGCGAGCGCGAGATCCCAGCGGGCAATCACCATTAGCGCGAACTCAAGGCCCTCCCAGGCGGACCCGGCGGCGGTAAGCAAGTGCTGCGCCTGTGGCACACCTGCAAGCGCACCGAGACCGCCAGCCAAACACAGCGGCACAACCACGAAACTACACCACGGCACGGCAATAAAATTCGCCACGGCAGACGCCACCGGAACGTGACCAAATGCGACCGCGGTCACCGGCGCGAGTCCAACCGAGAGAAAAATGTGAGACATCAGTGCTCGCCACCACGGCTTGCGCCGCCCTAATAAGACATTTATCGCGACGAGTGCCGTAACAGCGGCGAACGAAAGCCAAAAACCTTTCGAAAGTGCGCCCAGGGGGTCGACCAGCAGCACCCCCGCGAAACTGATTAGCAGCGTATTAAAGCTAATTATTCGCCCGCCTCGCCAGCGGATCAGCGCGATGACTACAACCACAACAAGGGCGCGTTGAGTCGGCACCGAAAAACCGGCAAGGCCCGCGTAGAAAGCCGCCAAACACAGACCGCCAATGGGCCTGTACCGTGACAGATTGCGGGGGTATCCAGAGCATGCGGCGCTGAGCGCGAGCACAACACCCGTCGTGATCGACCCGAGCCAAGCGGCAAGCCCAATGTGCAAACCCGAAATGGCCAACAAGTGGGCAACGCCGGTGACGCGCAAAAGATCCCACTGGGTTTCGCTCAACTCACCGCGATAGGCCACCGTTAAACCCAACAATATTGCGCGGGTTCTGGGCGCGAGCTCTAAACGCTTTAGATAGTCTGCGATGCGAGCACGAAGATCGGCGAAATCACCAAGTCGCAAAGCCCCGGCGCCGTCGTCAAAAGCGTCCCAACAGAGATTTCCCGGGTGCTCAACAACGTAAGCCCAGGCGTGTTCGCCGCGTGCAGCGGCGCTGCGCGCTTGATCGGTACTCCCGGGGTTAAGCGCGGATCGCGAGCGCTCAACGCGCAAATGCAATCGACACACCGCACCAATGGTTAAAGGAGGACTGGCACGGTACCAAACCACCCGCAGCCGACGTGGCTGCAGCGCCCAATCCCAAACACCAATGCGTTCAAAGTAAAATCGCGTGCCATAGTTCTGGGAGGTGGGGAACGATGTTACCCGACCAACGATCGCCAGCAGTTGGTCTGGCGATTCCGATGCCGGTAGGGAAGATTTCCAAAGCGCGATGCTCAGACAAGCCCATGCCAGTCCCAAGGCCCCCATTGCCACAATAGACCTGAAACCCAACGCCACGATGAGGCACAAAAGAACTAGAATGCCCGCCACTGCCGGTGGCGGATGGGCTGGCAACACTAAGGCGATTAGCGCGCCTGCCGAGAACGCTACAAATCCATGGCGCATCCGTCTTCCTTGATCATGGGCCGCGCATCCTTGCGACTCGATTTGCGTCGATGGCGCTGGGGCCGTCTACAGCGAGATGAATCCTAAAGACATTTTAAAAAAGCATCTAGTCTCACGCGAAGATATCGCCAATATGCGCGTCGCGCGCTGGTTTGGGACCCATATCCATCACGCGCCGATTTGGCATCTGGGTCGGCGCTCGGTTGCCGGTGGCGTCGGCCTTGGGTGTTTCCTCGCATTCATACCTATCCCTATTCAAATGGTGCTCGCCATTCCAGCTTGCGTGCTGCTGCGCGTGAACCTGCCTGTGACCATGGCATCGGTGTGGATCACCAATCCGATAACTTTCGCGCCGATGTTTATTTTCGCCTTTAAGGTCGGCGCCTGGCTCACCGGCCAGGACGGTCAGGCGGCGGCCTTGACTTTCGAGCCTTCTTTCGCAGGTTTAGCGGCAATGTTTGGCGATCTCTGGTGGCCATTATCGGTGGGTTGTTTTGTATGCGGGTTAAGCTGCGCCGCCATCGGCAACCTGTCAGTCCGCTGGGCGTGGCGCTTCTACTTGATCCGCCGTTGGAATAAGCGGCGACAAAGCGGCACCGCCTAGATGCATGCTCAGCCGAGCCGCCCGGCCTCCAGGCGCACAACACCATCAAGCTGCTTCGCGACCGCCTCGTCGTGAGTGGCAAGCAACAAGCCCGAACCCCGTTCAGCGACGAGTTCCAACATTAAAGCTGTCACCGCGTCGGCGTTGGCCCGGTCTAAATTGCCAGTCGGTTCGTCGGCGAGAACGCATACTGGTTCGTTGATTAGCGCGCGCGCGATTGCAACCCGTTGACGCTCACCGCCGGAGAGTTCGCGCGGCCGATTGCGCGCACGTTCTGCGAGACCGACGCGCGTGAGAAGCTCGCTAGCACGATCTTGGGCCACCTTGGCGCTAGCGCCGCCGATGCGCATTGGCATCGCGACATTCTCCAAGGCAGAGAACTCGCTCAGCAAATGATGAAATTGGTAAACAAAACCCAGGTGCTGGTTACGCAACAGCGCGAGATCTTTCTCGGCACTATCGGTCATCGATTGCCCGGCCAACTCAACATGGCCTTGGTCCGGACGCTCCAAGCCACCGAGAATATGCATCAAGGTGCTCTTTCCAGATCCAGAGGCGCCAAGCAAGCCAACACTGCGGCCACGTTGAACCACTAGATCCACACCGTTTAATACCTCGACCCGCGCGATGCCATCCTCGAAAGCCTTGCAGATCCCAGCGCAGCGCAATGCGATTTCAGACATCGCGCAAAATTTCCGCAGGTTGCGTCCGTGCGGCCAACCACGCTGGATACAGCGGCGCCAACACCGACAGCAACAGCGCAAATATCCCGGTGACGATGAAGTCCGCGACGCGCGGAACGGATGGGATGTCAGAGATGTAGTAGACCTCAGGCGAGAGCAACTTAAAGCGAAAAAAGTCTTCGGCGAAGGCAACGATCGAGTCGATGTGGTTTGCCAGCACCGCCCCCAACCCAAGACCGAGAAGGGTGCCCCAAAGACCAAGCCACAATCCCTGTAGGACAAAGGTTAGCGCCACCCTTCGCCGATCGAGACCCATCGTCATTAATGATGCGATGGCAGGTCGCTGCTCGTTAACGTTCATGACTAAGGTTGATACCAAGTTTAAGCCGGCAATACCAACAGCAATCGCGAAAATGGCGAACATCGCAAGCTTTTCGATCGCGAGCGCGCGGTAGAGCGTCGCGTTTAGATCGGTCCAATCGAGCACGTCCACTGACTCCCCCAGAGCCGCGCGCGTTAAACCTGTTTGCAAAGCTTTCTTTACGCGCGTGGCATCAGCGGCGAGTGCCAAACGCAGCCGCACACCTTCGTAGGCTGGGCCTACTGCAAACAGGCGGCGTGCGTCTTCCAAATGCACCAGTAGCAAACTACCGTCGTGCTCGTGGATACCGAATTCGAAAGCGTCGACGAGCTCAAAACGTCGACTTCGAACTTGTGGCCCGAAAGGGGTCGCGCGCGGCGTTGGATTAATAACGTTGATACTGTCGCCAACGCGCAATCCGAGCGCACTCGCCAACTCACGCCCAATCACGGCCTTGTAACCGCCCTCCTCCAATTGTGCAAGCGCGGCATATTCCAAATACGCGGCCAGCGGGGTCACCGTTTCAGCCCGCTCAGGATCGATGCCGCGCACTATCGCGGTATGCACACCAAACTCGCTTTCTAACAGCGCGTCGCGTTCAACAAACATCGATATCTCGGCGCTAGTCGCTTGCTCAATGACCTCAAGCAATCGGTCTGAATCGACAGGCCCTACCGCTTTGATGACGACGTGACCCGTCATTGCCAGCAGCCGCCCCCGAAGTTCATCACCAAATCCGTTCATCACCGATAGAATGGTCACAAGCACGGCAACCCCTAGCGATGTTCCGAGTAACGACGCCACGGTGATCAGAGCAATGAACGGATTGGTATTGCGCAAACGCGCAAAACGCCAACTTATGGTGGTCACGATAGACATGAAACCCGATTATATAAGTGTCAACGCACGGCGCGCTGCGAGCTGCAATCATGATCGATAAAGTTATTGGCATCGAAACCTCGGGCGAGACTTGTGCAATCGCGGTAAGCAACGGGGGCACCATTCGCACGAGTGTCGAAGTCGCTCCTCAACGCCACAACGAGGTGTTGCTCCCGAAGCTCGAAACACTGCTCGAAGAGGCGGCTCTAGCGATCGCAGACGCCGAACTCGTAGCCTTTGGCCATGGTCCCGGCGCGTTCACCGGCGTCCGCCTTGCAGCGTCGGTGGCGCAAGGCCTCGCGATGCCGCACCAAGTGCCAGTGGCCGGCGTTTCAACATTGGCGGTGATCGCAGAAGGTGCGGTGCGTCGCGGTTTGGGGTCGTATATCGCGGTAGCAACGGATGCGCGACGACAACAAATCTACTGCGGTCTCTATGCGAAGGGCGGCCAAGGCGTCACCCCATATTCGCCGGACTGCCTACTCGACCCCGAGAAGTTCAAGCTTCCCCATACCCACCAATGGCAGTTGGTGGGTAACGGCTGGGATCGCTATCGCGATCGTTTTCAAATCGACACGCAAACGCTGCATACGGCCATCGACGCTGTTCCCGATGCAACCGATGTGATTACGCTCGGCATCGCCGCGCATCGGCACGGGCAGAGCTCGCAAGCGGAATTCGCCGCGCCGATTTATTTGCGTGACCCCTAAGCGGAGAGCCGCATCACGCGTGTATCGAGTCGGCCGTCGTCGTGCAACGTGAGTTCCCGGTAACCTGGTGCTCGGGCATCCAATTCAAAAGACGCGGAGCGTGGCGCGAACTGTAGGCAGGTTGATGGGGTGGCGAGCAAACGGATGCCATTTTGAAAAGCATCGAAATTTTGGTGCACGTGGCCGCACACAACCGCCCGCAAGGCCGGATGCGAACCGTAGTCGTGCCAAAAGCGCGCCCGATTGGAGACCGCCATTTCATCCATCCACGCACTCGCGATCTCAAACAAAGGGTGATGCAGAACAACCAGCACATGTTCGGGCCCGTCGCTGAATGCTTGGTTCAACCGCACGAATGCTTGCTCATCCAAGGCCCCGCCTTCCTCGCCATCCACCCAACTGCTGAGCAAGACCACCCGCCAGGAGGCGAACGATAACGGCGCCGGCGGCAGGACGTTGACTGAGGTCAGCACCTCATGCATCAAGGCTGGATCGTCATGATTACCGGGCACCGCGTAAACCGGCACCTCGAGCCCGGCGAGGGCCTCATCTAAGAAGGCATAAGCTTCGGCGCTGCCGTCCATCGCCAGGTCGCCGGTCAGCAACAGGGCATCAAGTTCAAACTGCGCTGTCAGTGCCGCATTGAGCGTCTTCAGGAAACTCTCGCGAGTATCAAGCGAAGCCATGCGGGCGCTCGGCGAGGCATAAATATGAGTGTCAGAAATCTGCAGCAGACGGGTCATGGGCGGCGGTATTTTGCGCCGCCCCACGGCGAGATTCAAAATCTGGAGCGGCGAATTTCAGGGTGAAAATCCATCCCTCGCGAAGCGCGATACGTTAACGCGCTGATTTTCTGAAAAAAGTCCCACTTATCCCCAAATTGCTGACAACTTACCCCGATTTACGTCACAGCAATTCCACCCGAAAGACACAATACCTAGTGGTAATAATTCACCTTGACCACATCCTATGGTGTGTTAGAGTTTGTGACGGCTTTGCGAAAATTAAATGGGATAACGTTCCGTCATCGGCCACGAGTGACACGAATTTCCCTAAAAATTAAAGCCATCCGTTGAGAAATTTGTTTCGTTTACGGGAGGGACTATGGATCTGGAGAACGTTGCCGCGTCGCCCGAGGGCTTGATGTCAATCGCAGAAAGCACCGCGCAAACAAACCCCAATATTGCAGCAACGGCGCCAGGCGAGTACCGCGTCATTAGACGTAACGGCAAGCAAACAAGTTTTGACGCCTCAAAAATCAAGGTCGCCATGACCAAGGCATTTCTAGCCGTAGAGGGTGGCAACGCGGCGGCGTCGACGCGGGTTCATCGTCAGGTCGATGAGTTAACCGAAGCGGTTTCAAATGCCATCACCCGACGCATGCCAAGCGGCGGTGCCATCTTCATCGAGGACATCCAGGATCAAGTTGAACTCGCGCTGATGCGCGCAGGCGAACACAAGGTGGCACGCGCCTACGTCCTCTACCGCGACGAGCGCGCCAAAGAACGCCAACAACAGGACGCGCAGAGCAGCAGCGCGCCGGTCGCGAAAAACGAGACTTCCATTAGCATCACGCTGAGCGATGGCACCAGTGCACCCCTTGATCAGGATCGCTGGCACCAGGTCGTGCAAGAAGCCTGCGCGGGTGTCCAAGGCGCCGATGCCGGCACTATCGTCTCAGAGAGCATGCGTTCCTTGTTCGACGGCGTCGCCGAAAACGATGTCAGCAAAGCCTTCACCATGAGCGCCAGGGTTTTCATCGAGCGCGAGCCAAATTACACCTATGTTGCCGCGCGCTTGTTACTGGATGCGCTACGGCAAGAAGCACTGTCATTTGTCCACAACATGAAGCTCGAAGCGACCCAGAGCGACATGACCGAGCATTATCCGCGGTACTTTCAGGCTTACGTGAAGCGAGCCATAGAACTTGAATTGATGGATTCGCGGCTCGGCAACTTTGATTTGGAAAAACTTGGCGCCGCACTCAAGCCAGAGCGCGATTTCCAGTTCACTTATCTGGGCCTCCAAACGCTCTACGATCGTTACTTTCTGCAGTCAGACGGAGTGCGTTTCGAACTGCCACAGGTATTCTTCATGCGGGTCGCAATGGGGCTGGCGATCAACGAAATTGATCCCGAACCCTGGGCAATCAAATTCTACGATCTGCTGTCGTCGTTCGATTTCATGAGCAGCACCCCAACCCTGTTTAATTCAGGAACACTAAGGCCCCAATTGTCCTCGTGCTACCTGACCTCGGTACCCGATGATCTTGACGGTATTTTCAGCGCCATGCGCGATAACGCGTTGCTTTCGAAATTCGCCGGAGGGTTGGGTAATGATTGGACCCCGGTAAGAGGGATGGGCGCGCATATCAAGGGCACCAACGGCAAATCACAAGGCGTCGTGCCCTTCCTCAAGGTAGCCAACGATACCGCGGTCGCCGTCAACCAAGGCGGTAAACGCAAAGGCGCAATGTGCGCCTACCTCGAATCGTGGCATATCGATGTCGAAGAGTTCCTGGAACTGCGTAAAAACACCGGCGACGACCGGCGTCGCACCCACGACATGAATACCGCCAACTGGGTCCCTGACTTGTTCATGAAGCGGGTCTGCGAGGAACAAGAATGGACGCTGTTTTCGCCCGACGAGGCCGGTGACCTGCATGACGCGTTCGGCGCCGAATTCGAAGCGCTCTACACCGAGTACGAAGCACGTGCCGCACGCGGCGAAATCTCGAACTTCAAGAAAGTTAACGCCGTTGACCTCTGGCGCAAGATGCTCGGCATGCTTTATGAAACAGGTCATCCGTGGATGACTTTCAAAGACTCGGTCAATGTTCGTTCGCCGCAGCAACACAACGGTGTCGTGCACAGCTCAAACCTTTGCACCGAAATAACTTTGAATACCTCGGCCGGTCAAGAAATCGCGGTCTGCAATCTGGGATCTATCAACCTGTCCGCCCATGTTCGCGATGGTGGTCTCGACGAAGGGAAACTGGAGCGCACCATCAACATTGCGATGCGCATGCTCGACAACGTCATCGACTACAACTACTACAGCGTTCCAACCGCGCGTGCCTCGAACCTAAGACACCGCCCGGTTGGTCTCGGCCTGATGGGTTTCCAGGATTGCCTCTATCAGCTCAAATATTCCTACGCATCGCAGGAAGCGGTCGATTTCGCTGATCGTTCGATGGAGATGATCAGCTACTACGCCATTAAGGCATCAACCGATTTGGCAGAGGAGCGTGGCGCCTATAAAAGCTTCGAAGGATCTCTTTGGAGCAAGGGCGTACTGCCAATCGATTCGCTGCATTTGCTCGAAGACGATCGCGGCAACTATCTCGATGTCGACTACAGCTCCGTGATGCCCTGGGAGGGCCTGCGCGAAAGAGTCACTAACGTTGGCATGCGTAATTCCAACTGCATGGCAATCGCGCCAACAGCGACGATATCCAACATCTGTGGCGTCACGCAGTCGATAGAACCGACTTATCAGAACCTGTATGTGAAATCGAATCTATCGGGCGATTTCACCGTCGCCAACATGCGGCTGGTCGATGAGTTAAAAGAAAGTGGTCTGTGGGATGAGGTCATGGTTAACGATCTCAAATACTACGACGGCAGCGTGAGTGCGATCGATCGGATCCCACAAGATCTCAAAGCAGTTTATGCCACCGCCTTTGAAATGGACCCCCGCTGGCTCGTGGAAGCAGCTTCAAGGCGGCAGAAATGGCTAGACCAAGCGCAATCACTGAATCTTTATATGGCAGAGCCCAACGGCACCAAGCTAGACAATCTTTATAAATTTGCTTGGGTCAAAGGCTTAAAAACCACTTATTACTTGCGCACGCTGGGCGCAACTCACGTTGAAAAAAGCACTCACGCAGACGGGAAACTCAATGCTGTGACACAAGCAGCAACCACGGAGGAAAGCGAGGTTAAAGCGTGCTCAATTTTGGACCCCGACTGTGAGGCCTGCCAATAGGCGGGCACTAAAGTCGCCGACCAACTAACGATGGGGAATCAAATGCTGAACTGGGACGACCCAATCGGGCAATTCAAAAACGCCGAGCCGAAAGCGGCCAAAGCAATGTTGGCCGGCGAGGCATTAGCGGCGGTGGAACGCGCCGAACAACGCCTGGAACAGGAACCGCCAGCGTCGACCATGAGCCAACAGGCGCCGGCCGCGGCCTTGAAACCGGTTGAGACTGACGTTGTAGAAACGGTTGTGACACCCGGCGATGCCGGTGTAACCAGGTTAGAAAATGTTGAATTCGGCGCCGGACGTCTCGCGGTTGATGACAAAAAAATGATCAACTGCCGCGCGGATCTCAATCAACTGGTGCCTTTTAAATATCAATGGGCGTGGCAAAAATATTTGGACGCCTGCGCGAACCATTGGATGCCGCAAGAGATCAATATGAACGCGGATATCGCGCTCTGGAAAGATCCCAATGGCCTCACCGATGACGAACGGACAATCATCAAAAGAAACCTCGGATTCTTTTCGACCGCGGACTCCCTGGTCGCTAACAACCTCGTACTCGCGGTTTATCGGCTGATCACAAATCCAGAGTGCCGCCAGTACCTGCTCCGCCAGGCTTTTGAAGAGGCCTTGCATACCCATGCTTATCAATACTGTATCGAGAGCTTGGGTTTGGACGAGGCCGAAGTATTCAACATGTACCGCGAGGTGCCCTCGGTACATCGCAAGGCAGCCTGGGCCTTAACTTTCACCGAGAGCCTCGGTGACCCGAGGTTCAATACCGGGACGCTAGAAAGCGATCAGCGTCTATTGCGCGACTTGATTGCTTTCTACATCGTTTTTGAAGGGATTTTTTTCTACGTTGGCTTCGTTCAGGTGTTGTCTATGGGACGACGCAATAAGATGACCGGCGTCGCCGAGCAGTTCCAATACATCCTGCGCGACGAGTCGATGCACATGAATTTCGGCATTGATGTCATCAACCAAATCAAAGTGGAAAACCCTCAGCTTTGGTCCGACGACTTCCAACAAAGCATCATCGATCTAATCAAAGAAGGCGTCGAAATTGAGGTCGCTTATGCGCGGGATACGGTGCCGCGCGGCGTTCTTGGTTTCAATGCCAACATGTTCGAAGAATACCTGCACTTTATTGCCAATCGACGCTGCATGCAGGTGGGGCTACCAGAACTTTATCCAGGAGCCACAAATCCATTCCCGTGGATGAGTGAGGTCATGGATTTGAAGAAGGAAAAGAACTTTTTTGAAACTCGGGTCACCGAGTACCAAACCGGCGGTGCGCTTAGCTGGGACTAAGTGGGCATTAGACCAGGGTGCTGAAGCGTCTCGCTTAACGACCCATGCTAAGCTTCAAGAAGCAAAAGAGTCTGCTGGTAATGACTGGGTATTTAATCCAGATAATCCTGGTAAAATTCAACTTTATGATGGTCGTACCGGTGAACCTTTTGACCAGCCAACAACCGTAGGTAAGGCCTATATGTTGAAGCTTGTTCACTTGGTGGATGACAAGATTCATGCGCGCCCTACTGGTCCTTATTCTCTGGTGACTCAGCAGCCCTTGGGCGGTAAGGCTCAGCAAGGAGGCCAGCGATTTGGTGAGATGGAAGTCTGGGC